>CAZULH010000090.1:0-5168 GCA_964621105.1 uncultured bacterium | reverse complement strand
GTTCGCTCGTTTTGTATTTTCTTTAAATTTTCAAGATGAAGACCGATCCATTCCAAGGCATTTTTTTTCATTAACATCTGCAAAAAATCTCTCAATAAAGCAATATTTGTAAAAGATGGATCAATAAAAGAAAACAGACGCGCCTGTCCTATCGCCAAATAGGTTTTTAAAGTGATTTCACATTCTATTGACAGCCCGCTCAAAAACATTTTTAAAAGCGGCTTCTTAGCGATTGCCTCTATAACCTCATCCTGCGCATTTAAAAAGCATAGTCTTTCAAAGACATCATCCAACAGAAGATGTTCTTTTAGATTTTGCAGCCTTAGGATCTCATATTTTATATTCCTCATAAAAAGCACCTTTGCAGGAGTTGAAAAAAAGATTTAAAAAATTTTCTAGAAATTCTTTTGACTATAAACCCCCAAGAGAGATAAAACGGTTTTTAGGAGTATTACTATACACTAATTAGTATTGGTTATTCAATTAAGGAGAGAAAATATGGCAACCAAACAAAAAAACACAAAGTTCATGAAACCATTAACACCAAGCACTGAGCTCGCAGCAATTGTTGGAAAAACCCCATTGCCACGTACGCAAGTGATCAAAAAACTTTGGTCTTATATTAAGAAAAATGGTCTTCAAGACAAAAAACAAAGACGTTTTATCAATCCTGATGAAAAATTAGGAAAAGTTATTGGAAATAAAAAAATTGATATGTTCCAAATGACAAAAAAAGTAAGCAAGCACCTGTCATAATTTTTGCCGGCTAAATTTTTTAAGACCCTCAAATATTCTTTTTTATTTCTGGGTCTTTTTTTTTATGCTATAATTTTTAAAAAATTAAGCTAAAAAAAATCATGAAAGTAAAATATTTACTTGTTCTCTCCTATGACGGCACCAAGTTCGGCGGATGGCAAATCCAGCCGGATACAGCCTCTATCCAGGGCCTATTGGAAGAAAAGCTTGAGGTCCTGCTCAAACATCCGGTACGGGTTATTGGATCAGGAAGAACAGATGCGGGCGTGCATGCAAGATCACAAACCGCTCATTTCAGCTCAGAAGCGCCGCTGGATCCATTATCTCTGCAGTATTCGCTAAATGGCCTTCTGCCAAAAGAAATACGCCTCACAGAGCTTAAAAAGACGGATGATGACTTTCATGCACAATATAGCGCTGTCGCTAAAACTTACCGCTATTATGTCTGCACAAAAGACGTCCCTTCGCCTTTTTCCATGGCCTATCGCCTGCACCTTAGAACACCCTTGAACATATCTGCAATCAAGGAAGCGATGAAACGTTTTGTCGGCACCCATGATTTTTCTTCCTTTGCCAATGTCGGATCTTCAGTAAGAACAATGATCAAAACAATTTATCGGTTTGATCTGACAGAAGATGAAGAAGGTTTTTATCTATCGATCAGCGGCAACGGCTTTTTATATAAAATGGTCAGAAATATTGTCGGTACGTTAATTACTATCGGCCAGCACAAACTTTCTTTTAATGACTTAGATGAGATCTTTGCAAAAAAAGATCGAACAGCTGCGCCGGCAACGGCTGCTGCAAAAGGTCTTTTTTTATGGAAGGTTTACTACGACAGGCCTTCTTTTGTGATCTCTTCAAAAGAAGAAAAATGGAAAACGCCTGTAGGCATATCTTTAAGCTGAGGGTGATTGTCAGAACAGATTAACACAGCTTGAGCAGGGGTTTGCATCAGAGCGGTTATTCCTCTTTTCGTATCTTCAAAACCAATAATCCTGGTGTTTTTTTTCGCATATCTTTTAATGGCGACCTCGTAGCTTTCCGAAGAAGGCTTGGGATTGACATAGTCCTTTCTTGTTACCCAGTAAGGGATCTGATGTAAAATGGGAAGCCTGTCACAAATAATGGAAATGGACTCATCAAAAGAATTTGTCACCACACAGTGACGGACATTTCTTTCTTTGATATGCAAAAGCAGTTTTTCCACTCCCGGCATCAGGAAAAGTTTTTCCGTTTTAAATAAATGCAGATAGATCTCCTTCAGCTCCTGACGGAAAATCTGCCAATTAGAATATTGCCTTTGCAGGGCAGGAAATTTTTCCAGAATTTTTTCTCTTATAAAAGAAACATTTCCATGAGCATATTGGCCATATGTCCATAAATCCCAGTCCAGATGAAAGCCTTTGGTTTGCAAAAGGGTTGTATATGCCTGCAAAAATATCGGCTCAGAATTAACGAGCAGGCCGTCAAAGTCAAACATAAGCAGCTGGTAATCTTCGGTCCATGAATACATTATTGATTTTCCAAACGGTTAATTAAGGTTTCATAAGAATCGTGATACATGCTCTCAAAAATTTCTCTGATCTTGTAGAGGCCGGTAATTTTCTGCATATTTTTTTGATCCTTGATCATGATTAATGTCGGCATCGCCTTTACCTGATAAGAAGAGCTGATCTGAGGAAATTGGTCTACATTCACCTTTAAGATTTTAACTTTCCCGGAAAGGTCTTTTGCAAAGGTATCCAAATAGGGAGAGAGCATACGGCAGGGTCCGCACCAGGTTGCATAAAAATCAACACAGATAAGAATATTTTTCTCCTGCAGTTCCCTTTCAAACTGCTCTTGCGACTGTATATGAACTACCGTTTCCGTTTTTTTATTCAGTGTCTGCAGATATTTTTGCGCCTCTATCGCTGCTATTGCCCCATGACCGGAGGCGGTTATCGCCTGTTTGTATACGGGGTCGGTAATATCGCCGACTGCAAAGACTCCTTTACAAGAGGTTTTCTGTCCTTTTTGCAGAAGAATATAGCCGTTAGCGTCCAGCTGGAGCTGATCTGCAAATATCTGCGTATTCGGCTTTGAGCCGATGGCTAAAAAAATGCCGTCAGCGGATATTTGCGCCTGTTTTTGGGTTAAGAGGTTTTCCGTAACAATAGAAAAGGGCTTTTGCTCATGGCCTTTGATTTTCTTAACGACAGTATCTTTGATGATCTGCACATTTTCTTTCTTTAACAGTTCATTATAGCGCATTTTGTCCAGAAAGCGGAGATTGTCCTTGCGGCAGATAATGACTACCTGTTTGGCAATATTTGAAAGATACAAGGCCTCTTCGATCGCTTTTTCACTGCCTCCTATCACTACGGCTACTTTATCTTTATATAAGCCTCCGTCGCAAACCGCACAGTGTGTAACCCCTCTGCCATAATATTCTTTCTCACCTTCTACCTGTAGAAAATTGGGAGAAGTGCCCATGGCAATAATGCAGCTGTCTGCGTATAAGGTATTTTCCTTATTTGAAAAAAGGTCTTTGGTCTTGATCTGAAAAGGACGAGAAGAAAAATCTACAGCTATTACTTCTGAAGAAATAAAATCGCATCCCGCCTGCTTTACCTGCTGACGCACTTTTTCTACTAAGTCATACCCCGAAATATTTTTCTCTCCCGGCCAGTTCTCAACGCCCTTTGACTGCGTAATGAGCCCTCCGGGCACCTGTCCTTCTATGAGACAGGGACGAATACCCGCCCTAGCAAGATATAAAGCAGAGGTAAGTCCTCCCATGCCTCCTCCTAAAATGACAACCGGACACGTATTTTCTTTAGCCATTAAAGAAGTTATGCTGAATAAGCAAATGATAATTAATTTTTTAATCATGGCAGCCACCTCTATTTTGATTAAGTGAAGTATAAATAATACTTTGTTTGATTCTCAATCCTTTTTCAAAAAAAAGGAGATCTTGCCCATCATGAATAAATACGATATACTATTTCAATATGAAAAAAAATTTATATGTTACTAACTTCTTCCTTTTTCTTTTTCTGTTATTGTATTTTTGCGCATTTACTTTTTTGATGATCTTTTCTGCCGCAGCCCCCTTAACAACACGAATCATTTATGCAGCTGCTTCTTTTTTCCAAATTCTTTTACTGACTTCTTCTTTTGCCTTAATGATTACATGGATAGAAAAAAACTGTTCAAAAAAAAACCTGTTAACCGTCGTTACAGGACTATTTATTTTTACTGTTTTATTTTTTATCCAGTTCATTCTCATTCAAGTAACAGACGCGACTGTTTTATCAGTTTTTTCTATGATTTTCGGCGGGGGCATCAAACAGTTTTTTGTTTTCTTTCGAGCCGTTAATTTAAGCCGCTTTACCTTAATGCTGATCCTGACCTCAGCTATTTCCCTCCCCTTTTTAGGAATTGGAAGTTATCGGCTATTTGAAAAATTTTCGAAAAAGTTTCCTTATCGTTTTCCCATCGCTTCTGCTATCGCCCTTATTTTTATCTCCATTTTTTCCTTATTGACTTTAGATCGGATAACGCAGACAAAAAAAAACTTCTACCATCATCATCTGTTTCAAAAAAGGACGCCGCTTCCTCTCTGTTTCTTTACTCCGCAGCCGCAAAAAGTCAATATCTCTTCTATGCCTTCTTCCGATAATGTTTCCTCAATCGAAAAACTTCCCTTTATTGAAGAAAAACCCAATATATTTTTATTTGTCATAGAAACTTTTCGAAAAGACGCTGTCAGCCCGCAGACGGCACCCTCTCTTTATGCTATGCAGAAACAGGGATATTGCCCTACCTATACATACGCTAGCTCCAATGCCTCGCATATTTCCTGGTACAGCATTTTCCACTCCAAATATCCTCTTGGATGGAATAAAGAACAAAACGGCTCCCTTCCTCTGCAGCTATTAAAAGAGGCCGGCTATACGATCCATGTTCTTTCTTCCGCCGAACTGAGTTTTTTTGAAATGGATAAAAAACTGTTTGGCAAAGACCATCAGCTTGTCGATGAATTTGTCGAGTTTTCTTCCGTCCTCTATCCGCAGGCGCATAAAAGGGATTTGCAGGGATTTTCTATTTTACAGAAAAGGCTTCAGCAGAAAGGCTATGAGAAAGGCCACTTATTTATCGTATTTTTGGACTCCCCCCATTCTGAATATAGTTTTGAAAAAGACTACCCTTATCAGATAACCCCTCAAGTCAAGCACTTGAATTATGTTAAAAGCAGCTTTACTTCCAAAGATCTTCCCCTGATCAAAAACCGCTATCTGACCTCCATTCATTGTTTAGACCATCAGTTCCAAAAATTATTTGAAAAACTTAAAGAACAACATCTCTATGATTCCAGTCTAATTATCATTACCGGCGATCATGGTGAAGAATTTTTTGAAAATAAT
>CAZULH010000089.1:0-5172 GCA_964621105.1 uncultured bacterium | reverse complement strand
ACAATTGCCATCGAACAGAAAATGATCACCAGATCCCCCCGCTCTACTGTCGGTACCATGACAGGCATCTATGATTTTCTGCGTGTGCTCTTTGCCAGGATCGGCATTCCCCACTGCCCCATTAGCCATGAGCCCGTTTCTCTGCAGAGCAAAGAAAAAATTATCGCCCAGGCGCAAAAAAAATACGTCTCAAAAAAAATTGTTGTTCTCGCTCCCTATGCCCAAAATAAAAAAGGATCGTTTAAAGAAGATTTCCAGGACCTGATCAAAAAAGGGTTTATGCGAGTAAGAATCGATAAGACAATAGAAGACCTCTCCGAAGATATCGATCTAGATCCCAAACAGGCGCATACCATTGAAATCGTAATCGACCGCATTCATCTGACAACAGAAAACACCTCCCGCTTTAGTGAAGCTCTATCTTCAGGACTAGAAATTGGCAGTGGACTGATTATCCTCATGGATGCAGACTCGTCGAATGAAGAGATTTTTTCTACCTATGGCTACTGCAGCTCTTCTAAACGCTCCTATGGTCCATTGGAACCTTCAAACTTTTCTTTCAATCATCCTCAGGGCATGTGCCCGTCCTGTCAGGGGCTTGGAGAAGTTTTCACGTATGATTTAAATAAAATTATCGATCCAAAAAAAAGTATCGCCGAAGGATGCTGCTCTATCGCCGGCTACTATTCGACAATCCGCTATAAAAATATCTATGATAATTTAGCCAAACTCTACAACTTTTCCGTCCATACCCCTTGGGAAAAACTCTCACAGAGGGCAAAAGATGTGTTCCTCTACGGCATAGATAAAAAATGGACGATCATGAAATTTTATCATCCCCGCAAACGTATTTACTGGGATGAATATGTCTCCTGGAAGGGCGTTATAGCCGAAGCGCTTAAACGATTAGATAAAGCCCAAAGCCCCGTCTATCACAAAAAAATGCACGAACTGATGAAACAGTCATTGTGCCCTGACTGCGAGGGATCACGCCTTCTGCCTTATCCTGCCGCCTGTCTTTTTAGAGAAAAAACGATTACCGCAATTACGAAAATGTCCGTACAAAAGGCTTTTGACTTTTTTTCTTCCATCACCCTGATCGATGAAGAGAAAATTATCGCAGAAGATCTCCTATTAGAAATACAAAAACGCCTGCAGTTCCTTCTCAATGTAGGGCTGCATTATCTTTCCATCGAACGTATTTCCACTACGTTAAGCGGCGGAGAATCGCAAAGGGTAAGGCTGGCCGCGCAGATCGGATGCGGACTGATCGGCACATTATATGTGCTAGACGAACCTTCTATCGGCCTGCATCCGAAAGATCACCATAAACTGATCTCTACCCTGCAGACTCTTGTAAAAGAAAAAAATACAGTGATCGTTGTCGAACATGACAGGGAAACGATCTTAAGCGCCGATTATATTGTCGACTTAGGTCCTTTTGCAGGCGTGCATGGAGGAGAAATCACAGCAAAAGGAACACCCGAGGAAATTGTTGCAAACAAAAACTCTTTGACCGGCAGTTATCTGAGCCATGAAAAAAAGATCGATGCCTACTACAATCGCAGCCTAAAAAAAACTCCCCGCCTTTCCATAGAGAATGTCAACCACCACAATCTGAAGAATCTCAGTGTAGACATCCCCCTGCAGGGGCTGGTATGTGTAACCGGCGTTTCAGGCTCGGGCAAGTCCTCTCTTGTTTCCGATACGCTCTACCCCGCTCTTTCCAATCTTATCCAGCATTCCTCTCTTCCCTGCGGCGAATACGGCTCCATTAAAAATATCGAACAGATCGACAAGGTGATTATGATCGATCAGTCGCCGATCGGACGAACTCCCCGTTCCAATCCTGCCACCTACACGAAAATTCTCGATCCTATACGCGAACTTTTATCCTCTCTTCCGGAAAGTAAGATCCGCGGATATCTTCCCGGACATTTCAGCTTTAATGTAAAAGAAGGCTCCTGCAGCTACTGCAGTGGGCTTGGCTCCATTCGGATCGATATGGACTTTATGGAAGATTCATATGTTACCTGCCCGCACTGCCATGGGAAAAAATATGCTCCTGAGATCCTATCCATCCGCTTTCGGGATAAAAATATCTATGACATCTTAGAAACGCCCATTGAAACTGCCCTTAAGCTGTTTGAAAAAATCCCTGCTATTTATAAAAAGCTTCAGATTTTAAATGATGTGGGGCTTGGCTATATCACTTTAGGACAGCCCGCCACCACTTTATCAGGAGGCGAAGCCCAACGCATTAAGCTGGCAAAAGAGCTGATGCGGCCATCTACCGGCAAAACCCTTTATATTTTAGATGAGCCGACAACAGGTCTGCATTTTCATGATATCAATAAGCTTTTGCATGTCCTGCAGAGCCTCATAGAAAAAAATAACAGCATGATCGTCATTGAACACAATATGGACTTTATCCAATGCGCCGACTGGATCATAGACATAGGGCCGGAAGCGGCAGAAAAAGGCGGAAAAGTAATTGCACAGGGATCAGTAAAAGAGATCAAAAAACTACAAACGCCGACAGCATTAGCCCTCAATAATAAATATCCGCCTGTCCGCATCAAAAAAACTCGAGAAGAAAAACCTTTAAGTATTTCCCTAAAAAAAGTGTCGCAGAATAACCTGCAGGATATTTCTGTTACTATCCCTCATAGAAAGATGACCGTGCTTACCGGACCTTCAGGCTCGGGCAAATCCTCATTGGCCTTCGATACCATCTATGCCGAAGGCGAAAGGAAATATATAGAAGCGCTGCCTGCCAATATCCGTCAATTTATCAAGCTCATGCCCAAACCTAAAGCCGAATCTATCACACAGCTGTCGCCATGTATCGCCATCGAGCAGAAAGGACATCTTCCCAATCCCCGCAGCACTGTCGGCACCATGACGGAAATTTATGATCTTTTACGGATCTTATTTGCCCACTTAGGAACACCTTACTGCCCGGAAACACAGGAAAAAATTCAGCCTATCAGCGAAGAATATGTTTTAGAAAAACTGCTCTCTCTTCCAGGCGACACGAAAATGCAGATCCTCTCGCCCATCGACTTATATAAAAATGAAACGTTCGATGAATTTAAAGAACGCATCAAACGGGAAGGCTTTCTGCGTATCCGCTTAAACAATACTTACTACGACCTAGATGACCCTATCGAATTTCAAAAACAAAAGAACAATGCCCTCTATCTCGTTATCGACAGGCTAAAAGTACAAAAAGGAATGGAAAAACGCTTAAAGGAAGCCATTCATCTGGCCGCAAAAATAGGCGATAGAAACTTAATCGCCGCCTTGCCGAAAGAAGACCTTTTCTTCAACCTCTCCTTTGCTGTTGAAAAAACAGGAAAATCCTATCCTCCCATTACTTTCCAGACCTTTTCTTTTAATTCGGAAAAAGGAATGTGCTTAACCTGCCAGGGTATCGGCACTGTCTATGGAATCAAAATGATCAATGACCCTGAATTCTATCAGTTTTCCATCGATGATATCAGCGCAAAATTCTTTAAAGATAAAAACGGAAAAACAGACAAGCTGATCTACAGCTATTTTTCTTCTATCGGCATCGATGTCCATACGCCTATCTCCTCTCTTTCCAAAGAAAAACAGAACATCTTTTTTAATGGATCCGATAGCGTTCACAAAATGAAAGATATCAGCTTCCAGTGGCAGGGACTTAATCAAATGCTCTCTTTTTGCGCCAAACATGCCATCAGCCTTTTGCGAAGAGATTACCTTTCACTCATGATGGAGAGAACTTGTCCCTCCTGCCATGGAAGCCGCTTAAATCCTTTAGCGCGCAATGTAAAAATCGATCAGCTGTCCATTACCGACCTTTGTAATATGGAGATCGCCAAAGCCCATCAGTTTATACAAGCTTTAGCCCTAAGCAATAAAACTTCTTTTCTAAAAGAAACCCTTTTGCAACTGCAGCAGCGCCTGCAGTTCTTAATGGATATAGGTTTGCATTATCTTTCCCTAAACCGCTCCGCTCCCACCCTAAGCGGAGGAGAGATGCAACGGATCAGGCTGGCAAGACAAATGGGCATCGATCTTTCTTCCTGCACCTATATTCTCGATGAGCCTACGATTGGACTGCACCCTCATAACACCCACCTTCTTCTCTCTGCCCTTAAACGTCTAAAAGAACTCAATAATACCCTTATCCTTGTAGAACACGATCCCGATATTATCCATCACGCCGATTATATTATCGACCTTGGCCCGAGGGCAGGAAAAGAAGGCGGAAAAATTACCGCGCAAGGCACCGTGCAGGAGATTTTAAAAAACCCGCATTCCCTAACAGGACAATACCTCTCTTACCAAAAACGCCTCTCTATCTCTACCAAAAGAAAACAGGCAAAAGAGTTTCTGCAGGTGCAAAAAGCTTGTCTGCATAATTTAAAACATATCGATGTCAAATTCCCCCTTCATGCCATCAGCTGTATCACCGGCGTTTCCGGCTCGGGCAAATCCTCGCTCATGCATGGGATCCTCCACAGCGGCATCGAACAAAAATTAAAAGAACGCTCCAAAAGCGATACGATCAAAACGGATTTTGGCCAGCTTAAAGGCATCCGCTCAATCGAAAAACTGATCGTCCTAGACCAAAGCCCTATCGGACAGACCATCCGTTCCGATGTCTGCACCTATAGTGAAGTTATGCCGCTTATCCGCTTGCATTTTGCTATGCTTCCCCTAGCTAAGGCCAAAGGACTAAAACCCCGCCATTTCAGCTACAACCATCTCTCCGGCATGTGTAGAAACTGCTGGGGCCTCGGCTATAAGACCATCACACTAAAATATCTGCCTTCCGTAAAAGTGCCCTGCTCCGTCTGTCATGGCCATAAGCTCAATCCCATTAGTTTAGAAGTTGCCTTTAAAGGGAAAAATGTCGGAAAAGTTTTAGAGATGACCATTGAAGAAGCCCATGACTTTTTTCAAAACATCCCTAAAATTCAGAAAAAATTACAGACCCTAATGTCTGTCGGCCTTGAATACTTACAATTAGGACAGGAACTGCAATCCTTATCAGGAGGAGAGGCCCAGCGTATCCGCTTATCTAGAGAACTTGCTAAACGCTCCACTAAAAACACCTTGTTCCTCTTCGATGAGCCCACCGTCGGCCTGCACCATCACGATATAGAAAAACTCTTGCCG
>CAZULH010000088.1:0-5180 GCA_964621105.1 uncultured bacterium | reverse complement strand
TTCTACATTGGGAGCTATCTACGTGGATTGGATCAATCAAAAAGCGACCGGTATGAAAGGCTGGCATCGTATCGAGGCTTTTTTCGGAACGACCTATCAGCTGACCTACAAGAAAAGGGACCAGTTCTTTTTAGATGTCATGAACCTAAATCGAGAGCCAACGCAAAGAGCGGACAGGGAAGATCCTTTAAATGTAATCAATTATAAGGAAGGGCTGCATTCAGGAGAAATCTTATCGTTGGATACAATTTGGTATGAGCAAATTGTTGATGATGTCGAGAATAAAGAAGATAGGATAGCTATAGATAATATTTCGACAGAGAAACAAAAGGGAGAGGAGCCTTCCGATAATACAAGTTTATCCTGGGGCCGGTTATATGAAGAGTTGATTCAACAGCCGCCATTCGATGATTTAAACAGGAATAATAAGGAACCTATTTTGAGAATGATTTATTCAGTGGATTACAAGATGAAGCATCAAATGTTTTTGCGGTTTGGAAAAGAAACCCAAGAACAGAAAGAAAATACGATCAGCGACTAGTTATCTTTTTAATAATTTTGAGCAAATCGGACATTGATTCTTATCATGATTTTTTGCTGGGCAGAACTTTCTGGCGAAATATATGATCTGTAGATGAAGAAGAATCCATTGATCTTTAGGAAAGAGCTTTTTAAGATCTTTTTCTACTTGAGCAACAGTTTTTCCTCTCGATAAACCCCATCGTTTGGCGCAGCGGAAAATATGGGTGTCAACCGGAAGGGCAGGAATATGAAAAGCCATAGCCATAACTACTGATGCCGTTTTATGTCCGACTCCTGGAAGTTTTTCTAGATCTTCAAATGTATTGGGGACCTTGCCGCCATATTCTTCAATAAGCATTTTACTTAAGTTATGGATAGCTTTGGATTTGGTAGGGGCAAGGCCGCAGGGCCGAATAATTGTCTCAATAGTTTTTATCGGAAGGTCTTTCATTTTTTGTGGGGTTTTTGCTTTTTTAAAAAGCAGAGGCGTGACTGTATTGACGATATTGTCGGTGGATTGGGCGGAAAGTAAAACAGCGATTAATAAAGTGAATGTGTTCGTATATTTAAGAGGAATGGGAGGATCGGGAAAATATTTATCCAGATTTTTTTTTATCAGAGAGGCTCTTTCTTTTTTTGTCATTTTCCAATACAGAATTTTGAAAAGATTGCTGATAAAATATTTTCAGAAAGATCAACGCCGATAATGGTGTTTAAGGAAGAAAGAGAAGAGCGCAAATCTTCCGCGATACATTCATAAGGAGTTTTTTCATTAAGAGAAGAAGAAACTTTCTGGCAGTATTCAATAGCTTCGTCGATAGCTTTTTTATGACGCAGGTTAGAGAGCAGCACCTCTTCTTTGGAAGGAGAGCCTTTTTCCCAAATAAGGGAGGATATTTTTTGTTTTAATTGATCGATGCCGATTTCTTTTGTCGCACAGATCTGCATGATATGCTCAAAGTTGAGAGGTTCTTTTGGTGAAGATAGATCAATTTTATTCCAGATGATTATCGTTTTAGCGGGAGGGGAAGATTGAATAAGGTCTCGGTCATCTTGAGAGAGGGCTTTGCTTGCATCCAGAACTAAAAGGATATAGTCTGCTTTTTTCATGGCTTTTTTCGAACGTAAAATCCCTTCTTTTTCAATCAGCTCTTCAGTATTGCGGATACCTGCGGTATCGATAAGATGAAAATGCATGGCGCCGATATGAAGGGTTTCTTCTAAAAGGTCGCGGGTGGTGCCGGCAATCGGCGTAACGATCGCTCTTTCTTTTTTTAGCAGGGCATTGAGAAGGGAAGATTTTCCTACGTTGGGCGTACCTGCAATACACAGGCTTAATCCCTGAAAAATTCGTTTTCCATCGTGGTATGTGTCGGAAAGGTTTTGCATTTTATCAATGGTCGACGCTAATGAAGCCAACAGTTCTTTTTTATGCATTGGGTCAATATCTTCTTCCGGAAAATCAATATAGGCTTCAATCTGGGCAGATACATGGATTAATTCTTTTTGAAACTCGATTATCGATAATGAGAGTTTTCCTTCCAGCTGTTGGGAAGCGAAAAAAGAAGATAGTTCATTTTGCGAAGCGATTAATTCTTGTACGGCCTCTGCTTGAGAGAGATCAATCTTATGGTTTGTGTAGGCGCGGTAGGTAAATTCACCGGGATTGGCGGGCCTTGCCCCCATTTCAATGAGACGCTCTAAAATCTGTTTAGCGATGATGGGGCTTCCATGGCAGTGAATTTCAATAGAATCTTCTCCCGTATAGGAATTGGGCGCTTTCATGATTAATGTCAGTACTGAATCGATGGGCTGCTTATTTTTATCATAAATTTTTCCATAATGGGCGGTATGGCTTTTTTTATCTGCGAGCGATTTGGAAAAGACGGCTTCCGTAATGGCAAATGATTTTTTACCTGAAAGGCGTATGATAGCGATAGCTCCCTGTCCCGGAGCTGTGGCAATAGCAGCAATAGTGTCGTCAAATGAATAAATCATTTCTTTATATTAATTAGGTGTTTTTGAAAAAAAAGTAATTTTATCAAATAAATTGCTAATTAAGCAAATTATTTCCAAAAGATGGAGCGGCCATCATCAGAATTTTTTTTAATTCGAATAAGAGAGGGGTCTGAATGCAAAAATTCTAAGTAAAGATGAGGTTCAGACTGGAATTTGTTCATAAAAAATTCTTTATCTTTATTAGGGAGCGGCGCCCATTCTAAAGGTGCATTTTGTGCTTTAACAGAAGAGAGGACTACAAGCGCTTCCAATATGTTGGTGATGCAGGATTCAAGATCTTCTTCTGAACAGGCAAACGATTTTGAGGGAATATTCAAAAAAAGAGTGTATGTTCCTTTTACTTGAGAGAAACGAGGGCGGTTTTTTAAACGATTTTCAATATTCAATAGAGAAAATTCATTGTTTTCCATCCGATAAGTCTCCTTATATATTTTTTAGGGCATCGGTAATTAATGAGGAAATGGTGGTATGTGTCTTTTGGTCATAAACAGAGGAAATGGCTTTTTGTGCGCGCACAGGAGGATAGCCCAAATGGATAAGTGCGTGGATAGCATCGGAAAAGATAGGGTCTTTTGAAGATTTGGAAGGAAAGGATATGGAAGAGAGTTTATCTTTGATTTCAATAATAATGCGTTCGGCTGTTTTTTTGCCGATACCGGGGATTTTGCTGATAAGGCGGGAGTCGGCATTGCGGATAGAATCAATCAATACATCCAGTTCAAAATGCCCTAATAACTGCATGGCGATTTTTGGACCTACACCGGAAATAGAGATCAGTCTTTCAAAAAAATCTCGCGAAGCTTTGGAGGAAAAGCCATATAAAATCTGGGCATCTTCCCGAACAATAAAAGAAACATATACCTGTAGTTTCTGCTGCAAATTATTTAAGAGCTGGGAAAGGTCGTTATGCGGAACGAATATTTTATAACCGACCCCGTTCGTTTCCAGAACAATATACGGTGGGCTGCATTCAATTAGAGTTCCTCTGATGTAATCATACATATTAATAACTTCCTTTAAGCATACGCTTTTTACTGTGATGAGAATGACATAGGGCAATTGCTAGGGCATCGGCCGCATCTTCCGGCTTAGGAGGAGAAGATAGCTGTAATATCATTGCAACCATTTGCATGACCTGATGTTTGCTGGCCTGGCCTTTGCCTACTACCGACAATTTTGCCTGTGTAGGAGCATATTCGTAAACAGGTATATCATTTTTAGCGGCAGCAAGAACAACAGCTCCTCTTGCCATTCCCAGTTTAATTGCGCTCTGCACATTTTTTTTCACATACTGTGTTTCTACTGCTACTGCAGAAGGGCGATATTTTTTTATCAGATTTTCTATATCGTTAAAGATGATCAGATATTTTTTTTCCAAAGGTAAATTAGCAGGTGGGCGAATACAGCCGTAATCGATCACTCGGGGCACAGAAAGAAGCTGGATAATCCCAAATCCCGTAATGCGTGTACCCGGATCGATCCCCAGGATAACTTCAGAAGATGTGGTCATATAAATCTATGCGTTTTTTTTTAGAATAAAGAAAAAAAAGATATTTATAAAGAAGCGATCGCTTCGAGTTTAGCAGAAGAAATATTATGAATGGATATTTGAGGGGTTTCTGCAAGAGGGGGAAATAGATCGGGATTGGTATTTGTCTTGGTAAAGGTATAAGAAAAGGAAGTTTTTAATTCGGCTACATGAGCATTTTTATGGGTCAGATTGAACTGGGGCCGATAGGTAATGCATGTGGAGGTCGGTGAAATTTCATCGATATCGACGATGATTTGATGAAGATGAATTTGCATATTGCCATTACAAGCTGAAGAGATAGCTGCTCTAATATCTTGAATTATTGGAGAAAATAGACTTGGAAGAAGAAGTTTTTGCAGCATTTGGTCAAATTGTAGGTTTTTATTCCCGGAAAGAGGACGTAGATAGTTCCGTAGATCTTCAGCGAAATGATCGGATGTGTCTGTTTGTACATCTACGGCCTCAGCATTTCTGCGAAAAACAAAAGAGGCGAATTGTTGATGATTTTCAACCAATTCCTGAAAAACAGGAAAAGGGGAGTGGCTGGGATGGGGGGTGGTATTCATTTGCGAAAAATCAGGAAGAATGTACTTGCTGTTTTTTAGAATATTCATCATGAATCCGTGAATAATATTAAGAAAAAACGTGGGATTAGAGAATGAACAGAAACGTTGAAAGATTTTTTGTTCTGTGGGATGTACAAGAAGGGACTGCAGACGATCATCGCGATAAATATTAGAACAGATACTGCGCAGCACAAACAGCCGGTTTAGAAGATTTTGATCTAAAAGAATAAAACTTTCGGAAGAAAGAGTTGGCAATATGTTCAATAAGGCCGTTAAGTCATTTTCGGGAAAAACTTCCGATAAGCTTTTTATAGAATGAACCTGGTAAAAAAGATCGAGCAGCTCGAATAATCCTTTGTCTTCGTCTAAAAGATCTTTAGGGTTTGTCTTAAGGTGTAAATATATTTGTCTAGCGCGAGTAAGCAGATCGATATCTTCTTGGGGTAGGGTTTTTATGGGATGGGGACATGAGAGAATTTTTTTTATTTTTTCTGTTTCGTGTTCGAAAAAAGTAAAGAAAAAGCTTGGTTTTTTTTCAAGGT
>CAZULH010000087.1:0-5226 GCA_964621105.1 uncultured bacterium | reverse complement strand
TGGAGGGTCCTTCGATATAGTTTTCAAAGGTATAAAAGTCATTGAGATGAGAATCGTCTGTTTGTTTTTTTATTTTAATGGACGGAGCAGCCGCTTTTTTTCTCTCTGTTTCTCTAACGATAAATTCAATCGGGAAATTTTTTTCGTCAAAGGAAAAAAAGTCCATGAATACCTTTTTGTAGTTTTCAAGCAGGTATTCTTTTACGAAAACATTGGGAACGGTAAGCTGAATTTTTTCCTCTTCTTCCTGCGCTTCAATATGTGCAAACCAGTTTTCAAATTCTGAGCTTGAACATTTGGTGCGGATATAATTTAAAAATTCTTCCCATTTTGTCTGTGCATTGCAAATTGTCATATAAAATATTCCGAAAAACTTAATCAAATTTCATAAAAAAGATAACACTCGTTTTGATAGGGTGCAATAGAATTTTCTTGATCTCACTCAAAAGCGACCAGTAAGGAAGAGGCTTGCGAAGCAATACGCAGGTCCGCGGCCTTCAGCAGAGGTTTGGCCTGAGCGGTTGCTTCTTCTTTAGATCCTAAAGAAAATAGGGCTTTTGCACGGTTAAGCTGTGTGGGCAGATGGTCGGGCATTTCTTTTAAGGCCTGATCGAAGTAGGCAAGAGCTTCTTCATTCTTTCCTGCCTGCAGATATAAGGCTCCTATTGTCTGTTTATCGAAAGTTGTATTGGAAAGAAGGCAGAGAGCTTCGAAAAAGGTTGTAGCAATATCATATTTTCCCTGTTTGACATAACAGTTGCCGATAAAACGCATATCTTCGATATGTTTTTCCCCCCATCCTAGAACTTCCATCCATTGAATATTGCTCATGCCTGGTTCCATCTTTCCTGTTCGGATTTAACATCCTGGACAATGCCGGATAAATCTGCAACTTTGTTAAGGCCATTGGTAACTATGTGAAATTCTTTGTCGGTATCGGAATTTTTTGCCGGCTGTTTCTGATACCATTCCTCTAATAGTTCTATTTTATCGTCCAACTGGTCAGGCGTTCCCAAATTAGTGCTTAATGTGCGCTTAAATATATCCTGGTTCATGGGCAGATCTGCCTGCGGGAACGAAGCCCATGGCACATGTTGCGACGGAAATCCAAAAAGCTTATCTATTTCCGATAAAAATTCCGGAGCAATCGTAAGCATCTGCGCGCGATTGGCCATATTCGCATCAGATATAATAGAGGGTTCGGCCGTACTGGCGCGAATGGCGTATTCATCATGGATTTCCTGCGGCAGATTGCCGATTTCCAGCGGCCCTCGCGTTAAACTATCTGAATCAATAGAAGACAATTTGGCACCATCCTGTTTGTCTGCATTGTAGCACGGATCGAATTTTTTAAAAGAAGGATAAGTTATGAACATACAGATATCGAAAAATTGTGGAAAAGTTTTGAACAGGCTGTTGAAAACTTAAATCATTAACAATAAATATTGTAAGGTTCTTTTTAAGGAGAGATAAATTGATTGTTTCATCAGTTTTCCACAAAGTTTATAAACAAGTTTCCCACAATTTCCCACATTTTTTTTTCATACCCTAAAGTTTTGAATGTAAATGTGTAGCAAGGAATGTCGACAATTTATTAACAAAAATTGTTAACAAATAATTTGTCAGATTATATGGTAAAAAGTAACATGTGGAAAACGGTGGGAAACCATGAAACAGGATCAGTTTTTCTTTAGCGGATCTCACGAGGCCAAGCTCGACAACAAGAATCGTTTCGTGCTGCCTCAAGAAATGCGCTATGGTCTTGTTGAAGAAGGAAAGCTCGAGTTTACAATCGGCTTGGGATTAGGCGGATGTTTAGCCATCTATAGACGGTCGGATATCAATAAGATTATCGACAGGTTTAAAGAATATGTGCATATTGCCAAATATCAGAAATTTTTCACCTTATTCTTTTCCACTCTCCATCACACGACCTGTGATAAAGTCGGTAGAGTGCTGCTGCCAAAAGTGCTGATTAAGGCAATGAACATACAGAAAGAGGTAGTAGTAGCAGGGGTATTGAATAAGATCGAAATTTGGCCGAAAGAATCTTATCAATCTCAATTGCAGAATCTTATTGAAGGCAAAGATCTGGATTTGAACATTGCGAAAATGACGGAAGAAGCGTTTGCTTTGCTACAAGAAAAGAAAGCCGATGAACTCGAAGTCTGATCATATTCCCGTACTGTTAGAAGAGTTTTTAGACTATTTTAAGGAGGAAAAACTACATAGTTTTTTCGATGGCACCATCGGCGCCGGCGGACATGCGAGCGCTCTTTTGGAGAGCCATCCGGAAATAGAAAGATATATCGCCTGCGATGTCGATCCTTCTTCGATTGAAAAAGCGAAGAAAAGATTGGAAAAGTGGGAGAAAAAAATCCTTTGGGTGCAGGGCAATTACCGAAATATTGACAAGCACTTAAAAGAACTGAAAATCGAAAAAGTGGACGGCGTATTTTTGGATATAGGGGTTTCTTCCATGCATTTGGACGATCCGGAAAGGGGTTTTAGTTTTTCTAAAGAAGGACCTCTGGATATGCGGATGGACCCGACTCTTAGGACAACGGCAAGAGATGTGGTCAATCGGTTTTCAGAGAAAAAACTGGCGGAAATCTTTAAAGAGTACGGAGAAGAGAGAAAGTGTTATAAGGCTGCAAAAGCCATAGTAGAATATAGACGAAAGAGAAAATTTACATCGACGAAGGAACTGGCGGAAATATTGAAGGGGGTATGTTTTAAAAAGCCCCATCTGCATCCGGCTACACTGGTTTTTCAGGCTCTGCGTATTTATGTGAACGATGAGCTTGGCGCTTTAGAAGAAGGGATCGATAAAGCGATCGACTGCTTAAATGATAAAAAAAGGATAGGGGTCATATCGTTTCATAGGCTGGAAGACCGGATTGTGAAAGAGTCCTTTAAAAGATTAGACAGGAAAAAAGGGAAAATTTTAACGAAAAAGCCCATAGAGGCAACAAAAGAGGAAACAAAAAAAAATCCTCGTGCCAGAAGCGCGAAGATGAGGTTTTTTGAAAAAGAAGAATGAAAGCGTTATTTGCCAAATTAGCTCTTTGTATTTTTGCTCTGGTCATGTCCCTATATTTGTATATTGAAAAACAAAATGAGGTGACCAAGCTGAAAATAGAACTTCCGCAGATTGCAAAAGAAGTGAGAAAGCTGCAGGAGGAAAATCAGAAGTATCAATATGAGATCGATCTGTTTGAAAACCCCAATCACCTGATGGAACTGGTGCGCCTGAGCCAGTTTTCCTATCTTAAACATCCTGTTGTAAGAGAAGTATTATCCATTCCTGAAGGAATGGCTTTGCAAGAAAACCCAAAAAATATCAAAATTCCTAAAGATAAGAAGAATCATTAGGAACCCATGAAAAAAGCTAGCAGCAGTTTTTCTGATCGCATCCGGCTGATCATATTGGCTTTTTTTAATTTCTTTTTATTCTGTCTGTTGATTATTCAGTTTTATCGGCTGCAGATTTTACAGGGCGACCGCTGGCATAAAGAAGCGCAGATCCAGCATCACCATGTAATCGTTGAGCCATTTATGCGGGGACGTTTTTTTTCTAATCCTACAGTTAGAAAAGATCATCTGGAAATACCCCAGCCTCTTGTTATGGACGTATTGAAATTTCATATGTGCATCGACCCGGAAGGTATTCCCAATGAATATAAAAAAGAGATTATGGAAAAGATTTTTTCTTTTATTTATCTCTCTAAAGAGAATAAAGAAAAAGTTGCGCAGGATTTTTTTCGCAAATCGCGCAATCGTAAAATTATCTCTTGGCTTGACCGCACCTGTGTTGATGAGATCCAGAACTGGTGGCAGCCATATGCGAAAAGTAAAAAGATCGCTAGAAACACTTTATTTTTTATCAAAGACTTTCAAAGGTCTCATCCGTTCGGTTCTTTATTAGGACAGGTTCTGCATACAGTGCGAGAAGATAAGGCCATGCAGGACAATCAGGCTTTTCCGACAGGGGGGATGGAGCTGTATTTTAATAAGTTTTTGATGGGAAAGCAGGGATCGAAGCTGATGCTGCATTCACCGCGGCATCCTCTTGATACGGGCAAGGTGATTAAACACCCGGAAAATGGTGCGGATATTTATCTGACGATCAATCATTACCTGCAGGCAATTGCTGAAGAAGAATTGGAAAAAGGGGTAAAAGAGCTTAGGGCAAAAGGGGCATGGGCGGTCATGATGGACCCGCAGACAGGAGAGGTTTTGGCTTTGGCGCAGTATCCTTTTTTTGATGTTACCCGTTATTCGACCTATTTCAATTCGCCTGAGCTTAATGATTGTACGCGGGTACGTGCGGTTATGGACGCTTTTCAGCCGGGAAGTATTTTTAAGCCGATTACATTAGCCGTTGCTCTTCGCGCCAATGAAATACGCGCCAGTCAGGGAGCTAGTCCTATTTTTTATCCTGAAGAAAAAATGGCAACGGATAAAGGTAATTTCCCGGGAAGGCCGTTTCCTCTAAAAGATGGACGAAAGCATAATTTTCTCAATATCAACATGGCCGTGCAAAAATCTTCCAATATCTATGTCGCCAATTTAGTTGACAGGATGATTAAGACATTTGGCGATAAATGGTATAAGTATCAGCTAGAAGAGATTTTTAGTTTTGGTAAAAAAACCAATATTGAACTGCCTTCCGAGTCGCCGGGAATGGTGCCGACGCCGGGAAAAACCTATCCTAACGGTAAACTTGAATGGTCTTTGCCCACACCCTATTCTTTAGCGATCGGGCATAATATTCTTGTAAACAGTATGCAGATGATACGCGCGTATTCCATCATTGCCAATAGGGGAAAGGATGTTGTTCCTACTCTTGTCCGAAAAATAATAAAAACAAATCCTGATGGAACAGAAGATCTCATTTACGAGCGAAAACAGATTCCGGACAGGCAGATATTATCTGCGCAAAGCTGTGAGGTTTTGATCAAGGCAATGAAATATACGACTAAGCTGGGCGCAACAGCCAGGCTAGGAGATATTATGGGGTATACCCAGGCAGGAAAATCTGGAACGTCTGAAAAAGTGATCGATGGGAAATATTCACGCAAACATTATTTTGCATCGTTTATTGGATTTACTCCTGTCAATGATCCTCGTTTTGTATTGATGGTCGTTGTTGACGAACCGAAAATCGATTATATTCCCGGTTTTGGGAAAACTTATCATGGCGGTGTTTCCGCTGCGCCGATC
>CAZULH010000086.1:0-5268 GCA_964621105.1 uncultured bacterium | reverse complement strand
TATAGAAAAAAAACGCAGGTAAAACCGGAATTGCCTATTTCTTCTTTCGCAGTGGATGCAAAAGAAGAAAACAGCATAGACCTGTCTATGCTGATGCAGTGCTGTAAAAACCCTCTGCGGCATTACTGTAAGAACGGGTTGGGAATTTCTTTAGAATATCGCAAAGAAGACGATACAATTGCTCTTGGTCACTTACAGAAATTTTTGTTTAAGCATGCAGCAGCATCACTGCCGGTAGAAGAGCTGATTGCTCTTTTCGACAAACAAAAACAGCTTCCGATAGGTGTATTAAAAGAATTTTCCAAGGAGAGTTTAAGAAATACCAATGAAATAATTGAAAAGGCCCTGCATTCTTTTTCTTTAAATAAGGAAGATCTTTTCACCGTTCTTTTTTTACATAGCCAGAAAGAGCCTAATAAAGTGTCTTCGCAGCTGTATCTTTATCCATCCCTTGTAATGGACGACTATTCATTGGTTGGACAACTTCCCATGGTTTCCAGGCGCGGGCTTGTTCTTTTTTCTGACAATACCCTTGCTGGACTGATCCGGCACTGGCCTTCTATTTTAGCCTTTATGGCTTTAGATGATTCTTTTGAAAAAAAGATCTTCTTTTTAGAAGATAAGCAATCGTTAAATTTGCATTTACCCGACCCCAAAGAATCTTTAGGCAAATTGATTAAGGTCTGCCTGCAGGCGAAACATTTGCCATTAGTGAATATGGAAGCTGTTTTGAATGATTCGCCTAAAAAAATAGAAAAAATAATAGCCGATGCCTGCAATGACCAATCGTATGCCGACAGCCCTTATGTTAAATGGCTCTCTTCCAGGAGCAGGATCGATGCGCAGTCGCAAATAGCTACATGGAAGGAGCCTCTTGCAGATGCTTTTTCTTCTTTAATTGAACAGGGGCTGACAGTATGACGAAAATTTTTGATTGCATGAGCCCGTCGCAGAAAGTGTTGGGAAAGAAATTTTTGGAAGCTTCCGCCGGTACAGGAAAAACCTATGCGATCGAACATATCGTTGTACGCATGATCATTGAGGGTATTGCTTTTGATTCTATTTTAGCCGTTACCTTTACTAAAGCGGCAACACGTGAGCTTCGTCTGCGCATACGAAAAAATATTGATTCGGCCTGGCATCAATTACAAAAAGAAAAGACCCCCGAAGGCTTTGCCTATCTAAAAGAGTTAAAAAAAGAAGAGGCTCTTTTAGCTGTCAAACGCTTAGAGGAAGCAATCTTATCTTTTGAAAAAATGCAGATCTATACCATTCATTCTTTTTGTTTTCAGATGCTCAAGGAATTTTCGTTTGAAGCGAACCTTATTATTCCTAAAAAGCAGGCAGAAGAATGGAGCTTTTCAGAAGCTTTAGAAGAGAGCATAAAAGAAACGTTGGTTTCGTCGGATGTTCTTCACCCAATGCAGAAAACCTGCCTTATGCAGCAGTATAAAACGGTTCGAGCCCTTTCATCGCAGGTCAAAAAATATTTGCAGAGGGATTTAAAAAGCTGTAAGGAACTTTCTTTTGAAGAATGCCTTAAGGAAATATTAGCCATAAGGAATGAGGACGGCTTTTTATTTTCAGAAGAGGATTTTAGCTGTTTGTGTTCGCAGTTTCTCAAAAAGAACAGACCTTTAGATCTAAATTCATGGCTAGATTTTTTTGTTTTAAAAGATTTTTCTTCCAATCAGCTGATGCTTTTGATGGAGTCAGCTTCTTCCTTCTTTAAATGGATAGATGAAGGCAATTTAAAAAAGAAAGCGGACCTGGAATGTATAAAAAGGCTCGATCTTTTTTCTAAGATAAAAAAAATAAAAAACCTTTTTGCAGCACTTTTTGAAGAAGAGCCTCTTCTTGAGAAATTAGCCAAACATGTGCAAACGATTATAAGAAGCAAACATACGATAGAAGGGCAATGGACATACGATGATTTTCTTTCCATGATGGCGCAATCCCTAAAACAGCCAAAATTTCTATCAAAAATACAGAAAAAATATCAGGCGGTACTTATTGATGAGTTTCAGGATACCGATCCGCTGCAATGGCAGATTTTTTCTACGCTTTTTATTGAAAGCAATGTTCATATTAAGGCCTTTTATCTGATTGGGGATCCGAAGCAGTCCATTTACGGTTTCCGAAAAGCGGATCTGTATACCTATTTTCAGGCGATGAAGATGCTTGGAAATTCCAATCTTTATCATTTAACAACCAATTATCGTTCCAACGCTACCCTTATCGATGCCCTTAATTCCTTATTTAACAAAAATTGGATGAAGCTGCCTAAAATGAATGAAGTGATCTCCTATCTGCCTGTTTATGCAGGAAGAGAGGACAAACATGTAGGGCCGGCGCTTCATTTTACGATTGCACACGGCGATAGCTTTGCTAAAGCGGAAGAAATCTTGATTAATGATATTTGCAAAAATATTTTGGACTTATCTAAAAAACAGATAGATTTTAGTCAAATAGCCCTTTTGGTAAAGGACCGTTTTCAGGCGCAGCGAGTGATTCAGGAGCTTAATTGTCTGCACATTCCCTGTACGTATCGTTCACAGATGTCAATTGCCGATACCTTTGCTTTTGAAGAAGTAAAAATATTTCTGCTAGCTGTTCTCTACGCCCCTGTGCGCAGACACCTTAAATTGGTTCTTGCCAGTAGTTTTTGCGGATGGGAACTCTCTTCTTTTGAGAAGATGGAAGAAAATCCTTTTCTGCCCTTTATTATCGATCGGTTTTTATTTCTTAAAGAGATTTTATTGACCGAGGGGATCGGTGCTTTTTTTCAAAAACTTTTTTCTTTGTCTTTTCGTGAAGACAAAAAAACGACGATGCAGATGATCCTCGAAACGAGAGGGGTTTCTTATTATCATGATTTGATGCAGGTCATGGAAATTATTGTAAACGAGGCGGGCAAATGGAGACCATCCAAAGAAGAAATGATCGAAATATTAGCAAGTATTGAGAGAAAAAATCCGGAAGATAATGAAGGGATACGCCGGCGGTTTATTGCCGAAAAAGACTGTGTGCAAATTATGACCATTCATATGAGCAAGGGACTGGAGTTTGACTATGTTTTTCCTTTGGGGCTTTCTTCTAGAACGCCCACGCAGGAAATTGATGTTGAGGAATCAGACAGTGAAAAGCTGAGGCAGTTTTATGTGGCGCTGACAAGGGCAAAAGAGAAAGTGTCTGTGCCGATCATTGTACTTGGAAAAACGAAAAAAATAGAAAAAGGAACGGCTTCCTGCTGCGAGCTGTTTTTTACATCGCATCTGGAAGATCCTTATCCTGTCATTGAAAAAATGGATGAGGCTTTTTATCTTCAGCAGATTGAAAAAATGCAAAATACAGCCTCTTATGATTCTCTTTTTGAAAAGATACCTCTAGCCGCATATACGCACCCTTCTTCTTCAAACCTGATTTGGCAAGAACCTTCTGCCTTTACATTTGCAAACAGTTATACGCTGTCGTTTACACATCTTCAGCAAAAACATGCTCACGAATATATTGAAATAGAAGAGGACAAGGCAATTTTACCCTTAGGCGCCCAAACGGGTGTTTTTCTTCACAGCCTTATTCAAAAAATTATGCAAAAGAAAATTATCGATGTGCAAAAACGAAAAGAATATATTCATAGAACTTCCACATATTGGGGATATGAGAAATATCATGAGCCAATTGAAACTCTGATAGAAAAAGTTTTTGCAATGCATCTGCGGACGGATACAGCAGATTTTCTTTTTTCTGCTATTTCCATGAACGATATTTTTTCAGAAATGGAATTTATTTTTTCCCATGCTAATAAGCAGGATATGATAAAGGGGGTGATCGACCTTCTTTTTCTTCACGAGAAAAAATATTATATTCTCGACTGGAAGTCCAATTATTTACATGAGGGCTATGATCAATCGTCCATGCTAAAAGCAATGGAGCAAAATGATTATTACCTGCAAGCATCCCTTTATTCTGCTGCTGTTAAAAAATATCTAGCTTCTATTGACCCCAGGCCTTTTGATGAAATATTTGGCGGCGCTTTTTATATTTTCCTGAGAGGATTAAGTGATTCTTCTAGTAAGGGGGTTTTCTTTTTTACTCCGGATCTAGCAATAAAAAAATAAAAAAAGAACTTGCATTATTCGGATTGATGCCCAAAGATTTTTTATCTTTTAACCGATGTAGGAGATGAAAAATGAAAGCAATGGTAAGAAAGGGGCTGTTTTTTGCATGTGCCTTATTAATAAGCAATGTTTTATATGGATATACAATTATTCCGGAAAATAACAAATCTCATAAATTGGGATATGGTGATTGGTATATCCATACGGATGGCGAGCTCCATCTTTTAGAACAGTTTTTGCGTCCTAACGATGTAGTTTTTGATGTGGGCGCGAATGTTGGCGAATGGAGCCTGTATGCACTAGAGGCTGAAAGATCTATTCATTTATATTCGTTTGAGCCACTGCCTCTTATTTTTTCTGATATGCAAAGCAAACTGTCCGGTTATCCTAATGCGCAAGCATTTAATTTAGCTCTCTCTGATCAAAGGGGAAAAAGAGACTTTTGTTATTACGATGAAACCTATGAATTTTCAGGGCTTAGCGGTTTTTATGTTCGAGAAGTATTAAAAATTGATCATCAGCTTCCCAAAATTATTGAAGTACAACAGGAAACTCTTCCATGTTTTTGCAAACAGCAGAATCTTGATAAGATCGATTTTTTAAAAATCGATGCAGAAGGGGCGGAATGGATCATTATAAAAGGGGCGGCGCCTCTTATAGAAAATAAGAGAATACGGGCTATTCAGTTTGAATATGGCGGATGTTATGTTGATGCCCATACAACCTTAAAAGAAATTTATGATTTCTTTTCTAAAAACGATTATTTACTATTTCGGATAATGCCCCATGGTCTGATCCGTATAACACAGTGGGAGCCGGGATTAGAAAATTTTGATTTATCCAATTATGTTGCGATTACAAAAGAAGATTTTGTAGAGCGGCTAGGTTGTATAAACAGCCAATAAGGAAAAAGAGAAATGTCTGAACAGTCCTTTAGTCCGATTATAGAAAATCTTGCTCAGCGGGTAATTGATAAAGCCCGTTATTTTCCTTCTTATTATTTTCTTTGTTATTTGCTCTCTTCTTCTATGGAAGGAAAAATGTATATAACAGAGAAAGATGTGCAGGCATCTATAGAAGACAAAGGAAAGATTTTGCTGCAGAAAGGATTGGAAGAATGTCCTGAAGAGATTATTCAAAAGGCCCC
>CAZULH010000085.1:0-5431 GCA_964621105.1 uncultured bacterium | reverse complement strand
TGATGAATGGCCACATTCTGTAAATTTGCCTCCTTGATCGATTCTTCCATCACTTTCATGAGCTTAGTTGATCCGGAAGCATGTTCGCATGTTGCCGATCCGATTTGAATTACAATAGGCGTATTTTGCGCAAACTTTTCTATTGCTTCTTTGGACTGTTTTTGCAGATTTTTATATTGATCCAATACTTTTCCCATTACTACCCCAAATACGTATGCTTTATTCAATTCATATAACAAGAAAAGTTCATAAGTTTAAAGTATTTTTTACTCTCGTAAAAAAAATATTTGAATGAAAGTCGCAATAAACTTATATTTTCGTTCCCAAAATAACAAACAAGAGAGGTTTTAAAATGGGAAGAAACACAACAACCGCTCCAGCTGCTGCTGCACCGTTGGCATATGATCCTTATAAAGGATTAGCTAATGCAGCTATGGGAGCTGCGGCAGAAGAGGCAACCGCAAGAGTTAACACATGGTGGGAATCTGGCCTTAAAAATGTGCAGTATTATGCATCTTTAGCTGCGGTTAATTATCCTAAAACAATGGCTGTCGCTATCACTACTTTCGGATATTTTGGACTGATGAACGGAAGCTTTTCTTTTTTAGGCATTGCTGCAGCAGGAATTGCCGGTATTGCCATTAATCCCACGATGTATTTAAAAGCCTTTAATTTCTATTTGGTAGCCCGGTCCGAATTTAGTCTAAATTTTCAAGAAAAAGCGCAATTTTTAGAAAAAATAGAAATCGATATAAATCCAATAACTCCATTAACTCTCTGCACTTTTTCCTGGGCTGTAATTAACGGTTATGCAGAAAAATACCCTAAAACAACCCTTATTACAACAACTGCATTACTCGCTTTGGCCATCATTAAGTCCAGCTTTATATTTTTAGGGCTGACTGCAGCCGGGGTAACGTTATGCGTTCAGCAAAGAATACCTCTTTTGCAGGCCCTGGCCGAATTTTTACAGTCCCAAGTCCCTCCTGAAACAAGAAACGGACGTTCTCATGTTAGAAATTCCTAATGTCCTTTTAAAAAAAGGCTTTCAGCATATCGATTATTCCTATGAAAATATAAAAGGAAAAAAAGAAGAATATCTAAAATCATGGGGACATTCTTTCATCGCCCGCTGTTTTTTTATATCTTCCACTATTTTATCCTTAGCGAAAACAGCCATCAACCTGATCGCCTGCATATTAACCGGTGCGCAGGCTTTGTGGACCTGGGGAAAACATAAAGACAATATCGTTCATTATTCAAACGAACTTCTTACAAGCCTTAATGAGCTTATCAAGGGATTAATCGGGCTGATTACCCCCGCTTTTTCTCATTATCTTAAAGATACTAATATTTTTATTAAATTTAAGGGCTTTATTCATTGGTTTCGTATCGTCATGGATATAATAATTGCTTTTAAAATATCGAAATATGTGCTACACTTTTTGTTTGTTTTTATTTAACAATTGATATGTTTTCATCATTAGCACATAGAACAGCTCAAAAAGCCGATGCCTTACATGAAGAGAAATACTATTTCTCTTCATGGATTGTTTCTACTTCTTCGAGACCTGTTTTTTTATTGGCAGCTGTTGAAGAAGCTATAAAGACAGCTTTTCAAGCTCTTTTTTGCTTCTTTTATTTAGCCATAAATATTGTTAGCTGGTTTGATCATAAAGGCCTTCTTTTTCAAGAAGCTTCCAACCTAACCAGCAATACTAGCGCATTGCTGATCAATCTTACAGGAGCTTTTATTTCTCCTTATGCTGCCCATAAATGCCAAGAGACCAACGTTTTCAGTAAAATTTATTCCGTCTTTTGCTCAATCTTTCCTAACGAATACAACTATACGATTACTTTTCAATTTTTGGGCATTAAATGGTTAAGCCTTGATATCGGAAGAGAGTTTAAAGAATCCCTTTCATGAAAACCTGTTAGCCATTATAAGAAACCTTAGATAGTAAAAAGGATTTTTATGGCTTCAAATTATATACGCTGGTTTAAAGAGATCTCCATTAAAGACGTTCCATTATGCGGAGGAAAAAATGCTTCTTTGGGAGAGATGTATCAGGCTCTGCAGAAAGAAAATATTCTTATTCCCAACGGTTTTGCAACAACAGCGGAAGCTTACTGGAAATTTTTAGAAGAAGCGGATTTAAAAAAAGAGATCTTTTCCATTTTAGAAGAATATAAATCCAAGAAAAAATCCTTGTCCCATACGGGAAAAAAAATCCGCAAAATTATCCTGAAGGCAAAAATGCCTAAAAGTTTAGAGACGCCTCTTATTCAAGCCTATGAAGATCTTTCCCGTGAATACCAGATGAAAGAAACTGATGTAGCCGTTCGTTCAAGCGCAACAGCAGAAGACCTTCCCGACGCCAGTTTTGCCGGACAGCAGGAGTCTTTTCTAAATGTTACGGGAAAAAAAGCGCTTATTGAATCCTGCCTTAAATGCTTTGCCTCTCTTTTTACCGACCGCGCTATCTCCTACCGTGAAGAAAAAGGATTTGCTCATGATAAAGTTGCCCTCTCTATAGGCATTCAAAAAATGGTACGTTCCGATAAAGCCGGATCAGGAGTCATGTTCACATTGGATACGGAAACGGGATTTCGTAAGGTCGTAATGATCAATGCCGCATGGGGCCTTGGTGAAAATGTCGTGCAGGGAACTGTAGAGCCTGATGAATATATGGTTTTTAAACCCCTTTTAAACAAGTCGCAAATAGAACCGATTATCGAAAAAGAGCTGGGCTTAAAAGAAATGAAACTGGTCTATCATAAAGACCATACAAAAAACATCAAGACTTCTTCTAAAGAGCAGTCTTCCTATGTGCTCAGTAATGAAGAGATCGTCCAACTGGCAAAATGGGGATGTAAAATTGAAGAGCATTATGAAAAGCCTATGGACATCGAATGGGCAAAAGACGGTATAACAAAAAAGCTCTATATTGTTCAGGCCCGTCCTGAAACCGTTGAATCACAGAAAAAACCCGATATTTATAAAACCTATCAGATCAATGAAAAAGGCCGAGAGCTTCTGCGGGGACAGGCTGTAGGATCGGCAATTGCAGCAGGCAAGGCGCAAGTGATCAAAAGTCCGAAAGAAATTGAAAAATTCCATGAGGGATCCATTTTAATTACCGAAATGACAACACCCGACTGGGTGCCTATTATGAAAAAGGCAAAAGGAATCGTTACCGATCATGGAGGAAGGACTTCCCATGCGGCTATCGTCAGCAGAGAACTGGGAGTAGCCGCCCTTGTGGGCACTAATACAGGAACAAAAACCTTAAAAGACAATCAGGATATTACCCTCTCCTGTGCCGAAGGCGATATCGGTTTTGTCTATGAAGGCATCCTTAAATATGAAGAGATCGATGCCCATTTGGACAAATTGCCTTCTATCAGCACAAAAATCATGATCAATATCTCTTCTCCCGCTTCCGCTATCCGCTGGTGGCCGCTTCCCTGTCAGGGCATTGGGCTTGCCCGTATGGAGTTTATCATTAACAATGTGATCAAAATCCATCCGATGGCCCTTATTCATCCCGATCAGGTGCATGAAAAAGAAGATCTGGACATGATCCAAAAACTCACGGAAGGATATGACGACAAAAAAGAGTATTTTATAGAAAAGCTGGCAAGAGGCATTGCTAAAATTTCCGCTTCGCAATATCCCAATCCCGTCATTGTGCGGACCAGTGATTTTAAAACAAATGAATATGCCAATTTAATCGGCGGAAAAGGATTTGAGCCGAAAGAAGACAATCCCATGTTGGGGTTTAGAGGCGCAAGCCGCTATTACAGCCCCCTATATCAGGAAGGTTTCTCTTTAGAGTGCAAAGCCCTAAAAAGAGCAAGAGAACAGATGGGAATGAGCAATATCATTATCATGATCCCTTTTTGCCGTACGGTAGAAGAAGCGGATAAAGTATTAAAAGTAATGGCGGAAAACGGCCTAAAAAAAGGGGAAAATAATTTGGAAATCTATGTCATGTGCGAGATTCCATCGAACGTTATTTTAGCCGATGAATTTTCCGATCGTTTTGATGGTTTTTCTATCGGCTCGAACGATCTTACGCAGTTTACGCTAGCGGTAGATCGGGACTCACGTGAGCTTTCTTCTATCTTCGACGCTAAAAATGAAGCGGTAAAAATATTGATCAGAGAAGTGATCAGAAAAGCCCATGCCAAGGGAAGAAAGGTAGGTTTCTGCGGACAGGCGCCAAGCGACGACCCTGAATTTGCTAAATTTTTAGTACAGGAAAGAATTGATTCTATTTCCTTAAATCCCGATAGTGTTATTTCAGTAATACAAAAGATTTCAGACATTGAAAAATAAGTATTTTTTTCTCATTTTCTTAATTACTTTCTCTATCGCCCACAGTTCCATGTATGATAGAAAGCACAACCGTTTCTATGCAGGATTTGAGATGTTTGAACATAAGTTAAAAGAATCCTTCACCTCCCCTTCTAAAATCCAGGTAAAGGGAGCGATCGCCGGCTATCTTTTCGGATATAGCTATATCTGTCCCTATTCGGTCTTTTTAGCTGCAGATATCCGCTTTGATGCCGACAAAATCAAAGAGTCCAATGATGATAATTTAACAAAGATCAAGTCCAAAAACAACATTGAAAATTACGAAGCGCAAACAGGCCTTTCTTTAGGGCTCGGGCCATATGTATTGTTAATCCCTTTCGGCGGCTACGGCTACTATGACTGGTCTAGAAAAATTGCAGACCAGAACTATATGCAATATGACAAGATCCATTATGAATGGCAATATGTCTGTTACGGCATACATTTTTTATGGGAGATTTGTCCTTATCTGGATATTGGGATGACCATCAAAATGTTAGAGCTGACCAAAGTCTCTCTAAAACTCTATGAGAATGATGATTACTTTCTTTTCGAACAAACACAGAAACCTACATATAAGCTTTCTAAAAAAGGTCAGTATGAACTTCTCTGGCCGATCGCCCTACATGGACGAGCGCCCTTTCTTTTTGATCTGACAATTACCCCCTTTTTAAGGGATATCCGTCTTCGTAAAGGAAGTGAAAAAAAACTTTTTGGGCAAAATCTTGTCTCGCCTCCTTCCAGCAAAACCTATGAGTGGGGCGTAAAGGTCTCTTTAGGATTTTGGCTGTAAAATTTCTTTTCTTTTTGCTATATCCAAAATTTATAGATTAAGGAGCACCTTTATGAAAAAAATCTTACTTATCATAGCCCTGCTTGGCAGTGTCTGCGTATTCGGCAAATGCAGAAAAAATGAAGAAAACGGCTATTATTCTCCTAATAAGCCCAAACAGGAAGAGACGCAAAACAAAAAAGAAAACATGAATGCAAAAAAGAAAAAGAAAAAAGAGATGAAAAACGCCGAAGACTACTGTCCGTATAAAGAAGAAGAGTCTAACAATAATCAGGAAT
>CAZULH010000084.1:0-5634 GCA_964621105.1 uncultured bacterium | reverse complement strand
GCCGCTTTCCGAACATCCTATCAGCCCTTCTTTTGCTTCTCTTCCTTCTTTTTTTACGGCAGAAGCCATCCCTGTCTTTCGAAGATGATCAACAGCTTTTTCCATATTGCCTTCAGCCAAAACCAGCGCTTCCTTGCATTTTGCCATGCCTACACCAGTCTTAAAGCGCAGATCTTTTACCATCTCAGCCGTGATTTCACTCATTCTCATCTCCTTTTTTTTCTTCATCGACATCTACAGGTTCCTGTTCCGCATCATCCGTTGTTGTTTCTACCCGCCCTTTAACTTTTTTCTTTGTTGACGGCCGGACTGCAGCATCATTCGGCTCTTCTTTATTTAATGGGATTTTTATTTCCTTTTTCTTTTCCTGTATTGTTCTTGTCAGGGTATTTAAAATAAGTTTAATGCTTTTAAGAGCATCATCATTACATGCGATCACATGATCGATAGGATCAGGATCACAGTTAGTGTCAATAAGAGCCATAACGGGAATATTTAATTTTTTTGCTTCAGCAACTGCCAAATGCTCGCAGCCCGGATCGACAACGATCAAAAGGCCGGGAGGCTTTCGCATATTGCGAATTCCCGAAAGGTGTTTGTCTAACTTGATCTGCTTTTTGCTTAATTCGGAGATCTCTTTTTTTGTAAGGCCGTCTCCGCCGGTAGTAATTTTCTTTTCGATTCTTTCAAGAGTTTTTACTGACTTTCTAATAGTGGAAAGGTTGGTCAGCATTCCGCCCAGCCAGCGCTCGCACACATAAAATTCGCCGGATTCTTCAGCACATTGACGGATCACATCTTTTGCCTGTTTCTTTGTTCCCACAAATAAAATAGGCTTATGCTGCGTCACAGCATCTTCTATGATCTGTTTGGCATTGCGTATCTGCTGCATAGTTTTAGCTAAATCGATGATATAAATACCATTACGCTCTTCAAAGATAAATCTCTTCATCTTTGGGTTCCACCGATTTCTCTGATGGCCGAAATGAGCACCCGATGCTAATAAATTTTTAATTGATAACTCTTGTCTTTCTTTGGTTGTCAAGTTCTACCTCTCCATTAATTATTAATAAGCGCCTGATCAGAATCGAACTGACACTCGTAGCTTGGAAGGCTACTGTTCTACCGTTGAACTACAGGCGCAAATCACCTAAAATGCTAAGTTTGCATAAAGATAATAATGTATTTTCCAACAGACGCTGTTTTTTTTCAATGATATTTACCGTAAAGACGAAATAAAAAACGGCCTTGTAAAAGTTAAATATTTCATTTAATGAAATCTCTCAAAAAATTTTATGATAGTATTTAAATTCGATAAAAAACTAACTATATAGTTATTGAACAATAGAACTTTTATGGATATCCTTAATAAATATGAAAAAAGACTATCTTTCAAAAAAAGTTTTTCATGTTGTCAGCGCCATAGGGCTTGTTTTACTGATTATTTTTTTTCGCGTCTGGCATCTGAGCATTCTGCAAAGAGACAAATATTTACTGGAGGCGCAAAAACCGCAGACGCGAACGATCCTTCTTCATGCTAATCGGGGGGAAATCTATGACAGGTTTGGAAAGCCTCTGGCCATTAACCGCATCTGTTATAACGCTTCTATCTATTACTCCCATATCAAACAGATCCCCTCTATCCGCCGGCAAAAAGATATGGCAGGCAGCCGTCTCTGCTATTATCCAAGAAAAGACTATATTCAAAAACTCTCACAGCTTTTGGCAAAAGAATTAGATCTGCAGGCCGATCTTATCGAAGATTTAATTCACTCAAAGGCTTCTCTTTTGCCCCATGTCCCCTATGTTATCAAAAAGAACATCTCGGAAAAACAGTACTATCGCCTCAAATTATTTGAGAGAGAATACACAGGACTGCATGCCGAAATAACAACGCAGAGATATTATCCTTACGGAAAAAGCGCCTGTAATATTTTAGGCTATATGGGAAAAATCTCCCCTAAGGAATACCTTTCGATCGCCTGCAAAATCGAACATCTGCAAAAAATCCTCGATCACGAGGAAGAGGAATATTATTTAATCGAGGGCTATAACAGCAGACAGGAAGTGATAAACGAACTGTTTTTCCTTAAAGAAAAGGCTTACACCTATAATGATCTGACAGGTAAGGCAGGACTGGAAAAAGTCTATGAACAAACGCTTAGAGGAAACCATGGAAAAAGCCAGTTCCTTGTAAACAACAAGGGTGTTTTTTTACAAAAACTTTCCTCTTCTTTTCCTCCGGCTGCGGGCAAATCCATCCAGTCGACTATTTCTATCGAATTGCAGCAGTTTGCAGAAAAACTGCTATCGCAAGATGAGAAAGAAAGAGAAGGGAAAAGTATTAAGTTCGACCAAGAAACGAAAAGCGCTGTTAAGCAGAAACAGCCTTACCTCAAGGGAGGGGCTATCATCGCCATTGATCCGAACAACGGTGAAATTGTAGCATTGGCTTCCTATCCTCGCTTTGATCCCAACGACTTTATTTTTTCTACCGCCACGAAAAAAGAAAAACAGATCCATATTCATCAATGGCTGGAAACACCAAATCTGATCGCTAACCTCTGGGACAATATATTACCTTTGGAAAAGGAGTACTATAAAGCCAAAGAAACCTCCTATTACACAGAAAAGCAATGGCTAAGCTGGGATTTATATATACAGACAATACTTCCTCATGATTCATCGCTCTGGAACTCGATCAATAGGCTGCAGACTGTTAAAAATGCCATCCAGCTGCAGGAAGATTTCGAAACTCTGCTATTTGTCAGTAAATGTACTGACCCCAAAACAGTGATCGACTGTCTTTTTCCTTATCATGCAACATGCATGCCTTCTTCTGTGCAGCACAAAGAAATTATGCAAAACCTGCAAAAGGAAAGCTCCTCTCTTTCTTCTCTTAAAGGCAGACTTGCCTATTATTTAGGCAATATCAAGGACAATCGCGACAAGCTCCTTCTAGTCGATCTTTGCCGTGTATTTGTATATAGCCCCTCTTTTTCTGATGACCTGATTGAAAAGACCAAATCACTTAAGCTTTCCCAATACTGGAAAATTTCCAAAGCAGCAATTAAACTGGAGCGCTTTACAAAAGAACTGCTGTTTCCCATTTTTCATAACACCTACTTTCATAGCTGGAAAGAGTGCTATCAGAAGTCTTATATTCAGAAAAAACGAAAAGAGGAAAAGGAAAAAAAACAATATGCAAGGCCCTATATCGAATATTTAGAGCAAAAAGAAAAGGCTCTATTTGCCGAGTTTTGGAAAATGCACAAACACAAATTTCTTCTTACCTATTTAAAAAATAATATCTCAAAAGATCTATCCGGTGATTTACAAGTATATTTCGATGCAATACAAGAAACCATTTCTTCTAAAAACATCCCTAATGAGATCGCTTTTTCCATCACTTTTTTACGGCAGGAACTTCTCTCTTTTGAAAACATTACCCTTATCGAGCTCATGCGGACTTTCCGTAATTTTTCCGATCTGGACAGACCTCTGTACGGATATTATCGAAATGTACGAAAACAGCATTTCCTTCAGTTGGAAAAAGATTTGGCCGCTGCCTTTTATCCTCTTTACGGCTTCAGCTATGGCCGTTCATATGCCTATAGCCAAGCCGCTCCTTTAGGATCGATATTTAAACTGGTCACCGCCTATGCCGCTCTATCAGAAAAATATGAAAGCTCTCCTTATTCTTCTTTAAATCCATTTTATATGATCGACCATTACGGCTGGGACTCCAAGGCCTCTAAAAGAGGCGGACCTATAGTCGGATATCAAACTAACGGCAACCCGTATCCCCGCTTTTATAAAGGAGGAAGGCTTCCCAAAAGCTCTCATTTAGGCATTGGTAAAATTAACCTTGTATCCGCCATTGAGCAATCTTCCAACCCTTATTTTTCGATCTTAGCCAAAGATTATTTGTCCTCTCCGAAAAAATTGATTTTAGCGGCTAAAGAATTCCATTTAGGAAAATCCTTTTCTTTTGATTTGCCGCAACTGTATAAAGGCACGCTTCCTGATGATATTGATTATAATACGACGGGATTATATTCCTTTGCCATCGGCCAGCATACGCTTACAGCGACGCCGCTTCATGCTGCGCAAATTCTCTGCGCAATAGCAGCAAAAGGAACATTATATACTCCCAGTATCGTGCAGAAAAACCAGCCCTCTGTTTTAAATGAAATTGCTATGCCTGACGCTATCCGGCGTATTTTAATTGAAGGGATGCACAATGTCATTTATGGAGAAAAAGGCAATGCCAGGTCTTCAATTATAAAAAAACTTCATCTGCACCCTGAATATATGGATGACTACAAACATTTAGAAAATCAGTTTGTCGGAAAAACATCAACAGCTGAAATCATGGATAAAACAGATATCCTCCCTTCCTCTAAAGCGGAAAAATACAAACATATCTGGTTCGGGGGGATTTCCTTTGCACCTTCAAAGAAAAAATGGGACAGCCCGGAACTGGTCGTAGTTGTCTATCTGCGTTATGCAGACGGAGGAAAAGAAGCAGCGCCGCTGGCTGCACAAATAGTAACAAAATATCGTAAGATCAAAAACGGTCTTTAAATCGACGATAAAAACAGATCTTCGTTTGTTAGAATATGATCGAAATACTCAATCGTTTTTTGCAGGCCTTCGTCCAGACTGACTTTCGGCTGCCAGTTTAACAGTTTTCGTGCCTGTTCGACATGAGGGTTTCTTTTTTTCGGATCGTCCATAGGAAGCTCTTTAAAAATGATATCGGACGTAGAATTCGTGATTTCCTTGATCTTTGTTGCAATTTGCAAAATGGTATATTCGTCCGCATTTCCTAAATTGATAGGACCGGGGATATTTTCAGGAAGATCCATCATGGCAATAATCGCATCGATAAGGTCATCGACATAGCAGAAAGAACGTGTTTGCGACCCCGTCCCATAAACGGTTAAGGGAAACCCTGAAAGCGCCTGTACAATCAGATTGGAAATCACCCTTCCGTCATTAGGGTGCATGCGAGGGCCATAGGTATTAAAAATCCTTCCTACTTTTATTGGCACTTTTGCCTGCCGGTAATAATCAAAAAAGAGGGTTTCCGCGCAACGCTTGCCTTCATCATAACAGGAACGGATACCGATAGGATTGACATTTCCCCAATAGGTTTCTTTTTGAGGGTGCTCTTCCGGATCTCCATAAACCTCACTGGTCGAAGCCTGAAATATTTTCGCTTTTAAACGTTTGGCCAGCCCAAGCATATTGATCGCCCCATGAACACTTGTCTTAATTGTCTGCACAGGATCTGACTGATAATGTATGGGCGAAGCCGGACAGGCAAGGTTATAGATTTCATCAACTTCCACATAAAGAGGAAAGCAAACATCATGCCGCAGCATTTCAAAATAAGGATATTTTTGCAGATGTAAAATATTCCTCTTGCTTCCGGTAAAAAAATTATCGATACATAACACTTCATGACCATAAGAGAGCAGTTTTTCACAAAGATGCGAACCTAAAAAACCAGCTCCTCCCGTCACAAGAATTTTTTTTCTTCTTTTCATCATGATAACAAAAATGGTTTAGCAAGATTGTAGTTTGCAAAAAAAAAAGTCCAAAAGCAAGACAATATTCTAAAGATCA
>CAZULH010000083.1:0-5714 GCA_964621105.1 uncultured bacterium | reverse complement strand
ATAATAATGAAAGAAGATCGTATTTGGCTAAATCTATTACAGGAAAATTTTACTGATATCCATCAGTTGGCAAAATATTTGCAATGGCCGAAATATTTTTTAAAAAAAATTTATGACGGGCAGGATTTTCCTCTCAACCTGCCTAAACGCCTAGCAAAAAAAATACAAAAGAAGACATTAAACGATCCCCTGCTCAAACAGTTTGTTCCGCTGCTTGATGAAAAGAGCTGCAGATTTTCCGATACAGACCCTCTGCAAGAAGAGAAATTTCAACAGGGGAGATATATTCAGAAATATGAAAAAAGGGCCCTGCTCTTATGCTCACAATCCTGCGCGATGCACTGCCGTTTTTGTTTCCGTAAAAAACGGTTTAGCCTAAAGAAATTTTCCTTAGAAAAAGAACTTCGCCTTATCGAAAACGATCTCTCTCTGCAGGAAATTATTTTAAGCGGAAGAGACCCTCTGGCCCTTTCAACCGAAGATTTTGCAGATCTTCTATCCAAGCTTTCCTCATGCGACCATATTCGACGCATCCGCATCCATACCCGTTTCCCCATTGCTTTTCCGGAAAGAATCCATGACAAGTTTTTAGAAGTTTTACACACGTCATCAAAACAGCTTGTTTTTGTTCTGCATGCCAACCATCCCCGTGAATTTGATGAAGAAATCCTGCTAAAAATCAAACAGCTGCAAAAACAAAATATTCTAATTCTTAATCAATCGGTTCTACTAAAGGGTGTGAATGACTCAAGCTTAATTTTACAGCAGCTTTCTGAACGATTAATGGATCATGGCATTCTGTTTTATTATCTGCACCTTCTTGACCCTGTTGCGGGAAGCTCGCATTTTTATGTCTCAAAAAGAAAAGCTAAAAAGATCTTAAGAGAACTGCAGACAAAAGTTTCTGGATGGGGACTGCCCAAGCTGGTAGAAGAAATTCCGCAAAAACAAAGTAAAACGCTGATTACATTCTAGGCAGAGTTTTTAAACCTAACAGCGAAAACCCTCGCAGAAGAACAAGCCGGGAAAGCTCACAAATTAAAAGACGGGATTTTTCCTGCTCAGATCCCTGCACGCGGCAATCTCTGAAAAAGGCATTAAATTTTTCAGCAAGCGTATACAAATAATCACATAAACGGTTAGGCAAAAGTTCTTCGGATACAGTTTTAATCACTTCTGAAAATCGGCCTAAATGCAGAACTAAAGAGACCTCGCTTTCATGCTCTAAGGCAATAGCAGCCGTTTTTTTCAGTTCCTCAATATTCAGGCCCACTTTTTTCTGTATCGATAAAATACGCACATACGAATATAAAAGAAAAGCGGCAGTATTGCCTTCCAGTTTTAGCATACGCCCATAACTGAAAACATAATCTTTCTGACGATGCGAAGACAGATCCGCATATTTAACCGCATCGATCCCCAATATTTTCGCATATTGTTCCAACTGTTTTTCGTCGATATCCGTCATTCTTTCTTTTAATACTTTTTTGGCATGGGATATCGCTTCCGATAATAGATCGATCAGTTTTTCTGTTTTGCCTTCACGTGTTTTGAATTTTTTCCCATCCGACCCTAAGACAACGCCGAAAGTTACATGGTCAAATTGTGTTTTCTTGGGGTCTAGATAACCCGCTTTAATGACAGCCTGAGAGACCATTTGAAAATGCAGGCTTTGACCAAGATCGGTAACAACAATGATCCTCTTTGCTTTTTCATCCTGACAGCGCTGTTTAAAAGCGGCGATGTCCGTCGTTGCATAATTAAAGCCGCCGTCTGATTTTTGAATAATTAAAGGCAGAGGTTTTTTTTCCTTATTGTAAAAACCTTCTAAAAACACACATTTTGCCCCTTCGGAAATAATGGCGATCTTTCGCTGCATAAGATCATCGACTACTTCCTGCAGCATAGGATTATAGAAAGATTCTCCCCTTTCCATTAGGGAAACATCCAATAAATTATAAATCTCTTCAAAAGCCTGTCTGGAAATATCGCAGATAATTTTCCATGCATGATAGGCAACTTTTTCTTTTGCCTGCAGATTAACAACTTCCTGATGGGCCCGTTTTCTAAAAGCCAAGTCCTCATCGAATTTTTTCTTGGAATTTTTATACCATTGCATAAGAGAAGACAGGTCTGTTTTCTCACTGCCCGAAAGAACGTCGGGGTGGAATTCTTTCAAAAAAGCAATCAGCATACCGAACTGCGTGCCCCAATTTCCAATATGATTGAGCCTAAGAACATCATTTCCTAAAAACTCAAATATTCTAGCCAAACATTCGCCGATAATCGTCGAACGCAAATGGCCGACATGTAGCTCTTTGGCAACATTAGGAGAAGAAAATTCAACGATAATTTTTTTCTTTTGATCAATTCTACAACCAAGTTTTTCATCATCTAGAATGGAATTGGCATAGGCAGCTAAAAAACTTTCCGAAAAAGTAATGTTGATAAAACCAGGACCGGCAATTTCCAATTTTTTTATCTGCTGTCTAGATTCTTTGGGAAGATGCTCACAGATGTCTTGAGCTGTTTTTCTGGGATTTTCTTTTAAGATCTTGGCTAGTTTTAAGGCGCTGTTGCACTGATAGTGCCCAAACTGCTCCTGCATACAGGGAGCGATTTCCGCTTCCATGTTTTTTTGCGTAGCAGAGTAAATCGCACTCGAAAAAGCTTGTTTTAAAAAATCTTGTAACATCGATATCGCATCTTAACTTAAAGCATGATGAAAAACGGGAGGTTCTTTCCTTTTGCCAATTTTATAGTTTATACGAAAACGGGCAAGAGAAATCGCTGCCTCATGAGTAGAAATACCGCTTTTATCAGCTATCTCATATATTTGTAAGAGACGATCATATATTTTTTGGGTTTTTTCAAAAGCATTTTTCTTATTATAGCCTTCTTTGCAGAGCTCTTCAGCAACATTGATCAGTCCTCCGGCATTAATAACAAAGTCCGGAGCGTATAAAATGCCTTTTTTATGCAGAGCATCAGCATCCTCAGATCGCAAGAGCTGGTTGTTGGCGCATCCGGCAATAACTTTGCACTTGAGATGCTTGATTGTTTTACAGTGTAAAATACCTCCCATGGCGCAAGGAGCAAAAATATCACAGGGCTGAGAATAAATTTCATTTAGCGCAACGATTTTTGCACTGTAGTGTGCGCGAGCGTATTTCATTTTTTCAGGGTCAGTATCCGTAACTATAATTTTTGCGCCTGCCTGAAAAAGCATTTCTGCCAATTTCATACCGACACTTCCAAGCCCCTGAATAGCCACCGTTTTTCCCTTAACAGACGTATTCTTATAAAGATGCTGCAGAGAAGCCTTGATACCGCAATAGGTCCCCCATGCGGTATAGTAACTGGGATTGCCGCTGCTTTTTGGATGAAGAGTTCCTACAACATAAGGAGTTTTTTCACTGATCGTGCCTACATCCTCAGGAGAGCACCCCATATCTTCTGCACAGATATACTTTCCCTGCAGACTGTCAACGGCCTCACCGAAAGCATGCAAAAGCTCTTGCGTCTTCTGCTTGTTCGGATCGGCAATAATCACGCTTTTCCCCCCTCCGAAACCGGATTCGGCCAAAGCTGATTTATAGGTCATTCCTTCCGATAGGCGCAGGACATCAAATAATGCCGCTTCCTGTGTGGCATACGGATAAATTCGCGTTCCTCCCAGAGCACTTCCCAAAGAAGTGTCATGAATAGCGATGATCGCTCTCAGGCCGACTTTTTCGTTAGTAATCAATAATACTTCTTCATAATCGGAAACATCTAATTTGGTAAAAGTAAATTCTTGAAGAGTTTTCATGAAACAATCCTTTTATTTTTTAATCCTTATAAGAAGAAAAGAATACATAATCTGTAATTTATTCAAAATATTCTTTGTTTCCCCCTATCCGGACGAAAATCAAATAATAATTATTATTAATTAACTTTCAATTCATTTTTATATCAAAACTGTAATTATTATTAATAAACTAATATTAAATGTCCATTTTTAAAAAAAATACTTTCCGCACATAGGCTGTAAAGGTTTTTTTTCAAACGCAAAAAACCTCTTTCAACTTGATCAAAAAGGACAATCATTAGATACTTTAAAAACTAAAACACAATAACATTGAGGAATAAATGACAGCGCTTGTTATTCAAGAAAACGAAAAACAACAATTACTCGATTTTTTAAGAAAAAATCGAAAAAGCGACTTGATTCTCACCTATCTCCATTTTATTGAAAAACGGTTCAAAATCAAGCCGGTGCTTTTTCCTAAAGAAAAAAAGATTTACCAGAGCCTAGACGGTCTGATTAATAAGTTGGAGAAAGAAAACAACTTATGGAGAGAGACGCAGATCATGATCCAATACGGCCAGCAGAGCGTCAATGAAAGAACACAAAAGATCTATATCTGCCCCTTTACCGGAAAAGTCTTTGGGGACAATACCCATCCTAATCCCCAGGATGCGATCTATGACTGGGTATCCAAATGCCCGGAAAATACAGAAAGAAGCGGCGGGCTGAAAGTAAAAAGATTTTTTGTCTCGGAAGACCCTAATGTCATTAAAAATTATGTTTCTAACAGAAAGGCCAGTGTTAAAAAGACCGTTTTTTCTTCTGTTGTTACAGGCAAGCTTTTCAATAGTAAAAAAACGGTGATCGATGATTTTACCAAACACCATATCAAACCGATGAGCCTGCTAGAAGTACAAACACAAAACCGTTTTGAGCTCGATGAAGAATTTTTGCAGTTTTTACAACAGCAGCTGACGGAAGAAAGAATATCCGCCTTTGTAGAAGCTCTTTCCAAACATCCGGAATTTCAAAGTTATATCGATAAATGGTTGCAAGAGTAATGCCAGCTTCTTTTATCAGCGAGTTTTTTTCCAAATCAGAAAAACAGACGCTTGATTACGGGAGCAATTTAGGTAAAAAATTCTATGGGCAATCGGTGATTATCGCCTTTATGGGAGATCTCGGTGCCGGCAAGACTACTTTGATCAGAGGGATCGCCAAAGGATTAAAAACAAAAGATGCCGTTTGCAGCCCTACTTTTTCTTATTTGAATATTTATTCGGCACAAAACCCTATTCATCATTTTGACCTGTACCGTTTAAAAAACAGCGATGATTTTTTCGCGATGGGCTTTGATGAGTTTCTTTATAAAAAAGGTGTCTGCTTAATCGAATGGGCAGAAAAAATAGAAACTGTTTTACCAAAACAATCCTATCTTTTAACTATCTATCATCAAGATGTGGATCAAAGACATATTATTTTGTCTCAACTTACTTAGGAAGGATACGATGCATAAAGAAATCTTTGTCTGTTTAGACTGCGAAGCAACAGGGCTACAGACTAACTCCGACCGTATCATTGAGCTGGCGGCCGCAAAGTTTTCCTTAGAAGCCATCTACGATCAAACGCAAACGCTTGTTAACCCCCAAATGGACATTCCCGCAGAATCGCAAAATATCCACCATATTTCTTACGACATGGTCAAAGACAAGCCCACCATTGATAAGGTGCTCCCTGATTTTCTATCTTTCATCAAATCGCACATTATTATCGGCCACGGCATTCAGTTCGATTTAGAGCTTCTTCGATATGAAGCGCAAAGATACTGCATTCCCTTCTGCTTCTCTTCCATCACTTACATCGATACGCTAAGGCTTGCCAGACTGTACGGAGAAAGCCCCGTGAACTCTTTAGATTTTTTGCG
>CAZULH010000082.1:0-5751 GCA_964621105.1 uncultured bacterium | reverse complement strand
TTGGACATGATATTTCAGATCATAGCCTTCTTCTGCGAAAAGAAAGCCGAAAACGCACAATGCGCCCAATAATATTTTTTTCATACATAGACTCCTAAAAAAATAAGGTGTCAAAAGCATAGGGAATTATTTTGATTTATTACAAACAATTAATAGGACTTTGCGAAAAATACCCTCTGCGGGCTCTTTTTGCCGCAGACGATGCACTTGCCTTCTTTTCTCTCTCCATTAAGAGGGATACAGCGAATAGTCACATTTAAATCGTTTTTAATTGTTTCTTCGCATTTAGGATCTTCACACCAATGCGAATGAGCAAAGCCTCCGTGAATTTCAGGCTTTTTCTCATTTTTAGGCGTAAAAAACCGATAAAACTCTTCTTTATCATCGATAGTTTTAATATTGTCTTTTTGAAACTTCTTCGCCTTTTGAAAAAGATTGTCCTGCATATCAGCAAGCATGGATAAAATACAAGTTCCCATTTTAGCTCGATTCGTCTGCGCTTTTTCCTGAGGGGATAAATCCCTTCTGAACAGAAAAAACGTATCATTTTGTATGTCCCTGGGGCCGATCTCTACTCGCAAGGGAATTCCTTTTTTAACCCAATGCCATTTTTTATCACCGCCCCGGATATCGCGGTCGTCAACAATGACGCTCAATGAGCGATTTTCATAGGATAGACATTCCAACTCCTGTTTAAGCTTATGGCAATAGTCCAAAACGCTTTGTTTGGCCTGCTCATTATGAAGCACAGGAACAATAACCAATTGCGAAGCTGCGATCCTGGGAGGCACTACCATACCGTCATCATCGCCATGGGTCATAATCAGAGCGCCTATTAATCTTGTCGTCACTCCCCACGATGTCATCCAGCCATATTCCATATCGCCTTTTTCTGTGCGAAACTGAATATCGCAGGATTTAGCAAAATTTTGTCCAAGAAAATGGGACGTTCCCCCCTGCAGGGCTTTTTTATCCTGCATCATCGCCTCAAAGCAAAAAGTAATGTCAGCGCCCGGAAATTTCTCACTTTCCGATTTGGTTCCCTTAATCACGGGAACAGCTAAATAGTGGTGACAAAAGTCTTCATAAAGGTCGAGCATCTTTTTCACTTCTATCAGAGCTTCTTCTTTTGTCGCATGGACCGTATGTCCTTCCTGCCAGAGAAATTCTGCCGTCCGTAAAAAAAGACGTGTGCGCATCTCCCAGCGGACAATATTGGCCCACTGATTGATCAAAATAGGCAGATCACGATAGGACTGCACCCATTTGGAAAACATCTGTCCAATGATCATTTCAGAAGTCGGCCGAACAATAAGGGGCTCATCAAGCTCTCCGTCGGGGACAAGGTTTCCTTCTTTATCTTTTTTCAGCCGGTGGTGGGTAACGACAGCGCATTCTTTGGCAAATCCTTCCACATGGTCCGCTTCTCTTTGAAAATAACTTAAAGGGATCAGCAGGGGAAAATACGCATTCTGGTGGCCTGTCTTTTTAAATTTATCGTCTAAAACTCTTTGAATATTCTCCCATATGCCGTATCCCCATGGCATAATGATCATACAGCCCCGCACAGGCGAATGCTGCGCTAGATCGGCTTCTTTTACTACCTGCTGGTACCATTCGGCATAATCTTCCTCTCTGGTTGGGGAAATCGCATGTTTAGACATATCTTGGCTCTTTTTTTCTTCTTATTATATAGAAATTTGTTCTGAGATTGCGAGTTCTTTTTGCAAAGTTTTATGTAAACTTGCTTTTAGTTCTTTTTTAAGCTCAAAAAAATCTTTTTCATCGCTTACAAAATAATGTGTATTTTCCATGATGGATGCGATAACATTTTCATCGATGACCCACTGTCTTAAAAGATCGATATCAGGTTTCATTAAAAAAATTGATCCCTGATGCAAAAACCCGTTTTTTGTTGTTCTCTGCGCAGCGCCGATAATTTTTTTATTATCTATCATTACATCATATTTTGTCGGCCTGGCCATACAGAAAAAACGATTGTCGGCAAAATTAGCAATAGAATCTTCCTCAATCAGCCCCCCCTTTTTTACATATAAGACTTTTTCCAATGCCTGATAGGCCAATTGATTGATCCAGCGGTAATTATCTAAAACTATATTGGAAAACAAAGGGTGGGAAGATGGGACTAAAATAGAAAAAGCATAATCCCAACGATGAAAAATTATGCCCCCGCCCGTCGGCCTTCTTGCTAAGTCAAGATCATGGCCAGGCTTTAGCAATCGAGAAACATCGGTAAAATAACCGTACGTTGCTGAATAAAGATTTTCCCATTCGTAGAGATGAACAACCGCTTCTCTGCTAGAGCCTAAACGGCCAAGCAAATAACGGTCCTTTTCCATATTACTAAAAGAAGACGATGAAAAAGTATCAATTATCTGAACCATTGCACCTTATTTACATTAAGCGGGTCCGGCAGCACCTGGATTTTCCATCTTAAGTAATGAAGGGAACGTTTGCAATAGTTCTTTTAATTGATCTCCCCTCATAGGCCAGGGAGTTGCGCCATCCATATCTTCATTAAGACCCGATAACTGATCTGAAGAACATCGTAAAATAATTGTTTCACGGCCCCTGTTTGAAGATATTTCTTTTCTCCTTATCTGTCTGGCTAAATTGTTACCGTCTCCTCCAGCACCTGGTTCCAAATTAATATCCATAAGCACCACATCGAAATCCTGCGCGTCTATTAACTCTTGAGCGCCTGCATAAGAGCTCGCTATCTGGATATTGCTTTCATTATACTTCAGCTTGTTTTTGCACATCATTCTTAATAATTTCCAATTTGCGCTTGCATCATTAACAATTAAGATTCTTTTTGTTGTATCCAGTTCTGTTTCTGCAATGGGAGCTAGTGTTGGAGTTAATGTTGGAGAAGGTGTGGTGGAGAAATCCTCAACACTAGGTGTTTTTGCAAGCTCATCAGGAGTTACTGATCTGGAAGGAGCTTTGGAGGCAATCTGAACAGGAACTTCAACAGTAAACGTTGATCCTTCTTCAATCCTGCTCTGGACTTTGATATCTCCACGCATTAAATGGGCAATTCGTCTAGCGCTATATAATCCAAAGCCAATTCCCGAATGACCATTTTCCAATTGAGAGGCTTTTTCAAAAATTTTCTCAAAATTTTCTTCCGCTATTCCCGGCCCGGTATCGCGCACAGCAAAAACTAGCCTTTTTCCCTGTAAATCATCTTCAATATGTACAGATAATTCTATTTCTCCTCTTTGCGTATATTTAACAGCATTTCCGAGCACATTTAACATAACAGATAAAATACGTTTACTATCTCCCCGCACCTGAAACAATAGCGACAAATCATCTTCCTGCGGAAAAATAAATTTTAATCCCTTGTCATCAGACGAGAGCTTTGTAATATCAACCAACAGATCAATCAATTCATTAACAGAAAAATCATCTTCATTGATTTTAATTGTTCCATTTTCAATTTGATATTGCAGCAAAATATCTTCACATAAGTTGGAAGCCACCTGTCTAGTAGCTTTTAGCTTTTTAAAAAGCAAGTCTCTTTCTTCTTCACTTTTTGCTTCTTTCAAAAGATCTGTAAGAGCTGCAATCGTATTCAAAGGTGAACGTAAATCATGAGCAACAGCTGTCAAGCCCTCTACGAGCTGTTCCGCACTTGGATATACTTCTAAAAGAATCTTCTGAGCAAGCCGGGATGTAGAAGCAATAACATACTTTCTCTCGTGGCCCTGGCCAAATCGGCCAAGACACTTTTCCTCATCCATCTGATCGTCAATCGTTCCATTAGGAATAAATTCAGAAATATTTCGATTTTCCAATGAAGCTCCTTCATATCCGAAATAGGTGCAAAAAGACGGATTGGCATAAACAATCCTTCCATCTTCATGTAAGACTGCCATTCGGGCTTTCAATCTTCCATAATACAAAGGATAATCCAAAGACCCGCCGTTACAGTAAGATTCTTGCTGCGTATTAGCAGCAGGGCCGACCGCCCAATGATACATAATATTTAATGCGTTTAATATACCTGCCATAATAAAATAGCCTCGTTTTTATATTTTTTTTAATTTTCATCTAAAATTATAAAGAAGATTATAACATAAAAAAGACTTAATTAATACTAATTAAGCTCAAATTCAGTAAAACCGATATTTTATATAAGTAGCTTATTTTTAGAAACTTAAGTAATTTTACTTAGTGTTTTACAAAAAAAGAAACAACCCTTTACAATGGAAATAGAGTAGATCAACCCTTTAATAAGGTAAATCATTATGTTCGATAAGTTTACTAATAGAGCTAAACAAATCATCAAACTAGCCAAAAAAGAGTCTCAGCGTCTCAACCATAATTATCTTGGAACTGAACACGTTCTTTTAGGCTTGTTAAAATTAGGCCAAGGCATTGCCGTTAACGTACTTAGAAGTATGAATATCGGCTATGACCAAGTCCGCGCAGAAATCGAAAAAGTGGTGGGATTCGGTCCGGAAACGCAGGTATATGCTGAACCGGTGCTAACGGGAAAGGTCAAAAAAGTATTTGAATACGCCAATGAAGAGGCGATGAACCTAAGCCACAACTATGTCGGCACCGAACATATTCTTTTAGCCTTATTGCGTCAGTCTGACGGCGTAGCTGCTCAAGTATTGGAAAACTTAAACATCAATTTAAAAGATCTGCGAAAAGAAATTCTCAAGGAACTGGAAACCTTTAATTTACAAATACCTCCTATGAACCCCTCCGGTCCTTCCCCTTCCGGCCAGGGACCGAAAATGCAGGACCCTGCCGCTCCGGGCTACGACAAAATGCCGGCCCTTCGCGCCTATGGCCATGATTTAACCGAACTATGCAGACAGGGAGAGCTTGACCCGGTCATCGGAAGAAAGCAGGAAGTAGAACGATTAATCCTAATCCTGTGCCGAAGAAGAAAGAATAACCCAGTCTTAATCGGTGAGGCAGGTGTCGGTAAAACGGCTATCGTCGAAGGTTTGGCCCATGCAATTGTTAAAGGAGATGTCCCTGATATTCTCCGTAATAAGAAACTGATCTCTCTTGATTTAACCCTGATGATCGCAGGCACTAAATATCGCGGCCAGTTTGAAGAAAGAATTAAAGCTGTCATGGACGAGATCAAAAAGAACGGGAACATCCTTCTTTTTATCGATGAGATGCATACCCTTGTCGGCGCAGGCGCAGCTGAAGGCGCTATCGATGCCTCCAACATTTTAAAACCCGCCCTTTCCCGCGGTGAAATTCAATGTATCGGAGCAACGACTTATGACGAATACCGCAAACATATTGAAAAAGACCAGGCGCTGGAACGCCGTTTTCAAAAAATCCCCGTTTCTCCCCCAACAACGGAAGAAACCATGCAAATCCTGCACGGGCTTAAACCAAAATATGAGGCTCACCACAAATGCCTATATACCGAAGATGCCATCAAAAGCGCAGCCCTTCTTTCGGACAGATATATTTCAGGACGTTTTTTACCGGATAAGGCCATTGACCTAATGGACGAAGCCGGTGCAAAAGCGCGTATTTCCACCATGCATCAGCCTAGTGAGATCACCAAATTTGAATCGGAAATCGAGGACTTAACGCAAGCAAAGGAAGAAGCTATTTCCCATCAGGAATATGAAAAAGCAGCAAAGCTCAGAGATACAGAGAAAAAACTGCGCGAAAAGCTTCATACCATGCATGTGCAGTGGGAAAGCTCAAAAGAGGAAAATCAGGCAATTGTCGATGAAG
>CAZULH010000081.1:0-5826 GCA_964621105.1 uncultured bacterium | reverse complement strand
AAATGAGGCTCCCCCAATAATAACGACCGTTTCTAACAAGACCATAGGGTTCAATAAGGACAAGGCCATCCCTTTAAAAAAAAGCTTTTGCTTATTCATTTTGTTTATCTTGGCCAAATCGCCTGTCTTTTCCCCCCTTGTTTTATCCAAGGCCCTTTTAAAAGAAGAAATTGATAAAGAAGCCAGAAAGAGAAAAGCAAAAACAATCATAAATGGCTTATAACGAACCGGAATTAATTGACTGAGGCCTAGGGTTCCTAAAAAAATCAATAAAAGATCGCAAAAAACATAGATCGACGCCAAAAAAAACGCATTTTTTTGCTGCAAAAGACCCGTACGTAAAAGTTCAATATTTTGAGGCCCTATGGCTATTATCAATCCCGCACATAGAACCAAGCCGCTAAGAAATGGCTGCATATTTTTGCCTTTTTCATTATAAATCGTTAAAAAACACTGGATTTTATGAATAAAATCCAGCTAATCACAAACATTTTAACAAAAAAAACGATAAGAACCTAAATATTTTCAAGTCGAAAGCGATTGTAAATAATTTATTTGATAAGTTCCAAGCTTTGATAATAATGCATTAAGTCGCGAAAATGAGCCGCTTCTTCAAACTGCATATTTTTAGCGGCTTTTAACATCTGCTGTTTGCAGTTTCGGATCTTTTTCTCTAGCGCTTTTTCACTCATATCGTCTGTGTAAATCCGCTTTACATCTACTTTCTCTTCTTCTGAAAGCTCTCCAAATGTCTGTGTTAGATCTTCCATCTGCCTGCGTATTACGGTCTTTGGAACAATATGATTCTCCGTATTATAGATCTCCTGTTTTTCCCTTCTTTTTTGCGTAATTGCCCTGCAGTTGGCAATAGAGGCTGTCTCTTTGTCTGCATACATGATTACCCTGCCGTTAACATTTCTCGATGCCCTGCCGCAAGTCTGTATCAAAGCGGTCTCGCTGCGTAAAAATCCTTCCTTGTCAGCGTCTAAAATAGCGACTAAAGAGACCTCGGGTATGTCCAGACCTTCCCGCAGAAGATTAATCCCTACCAGAACATCGAATTTCCCCATTCGAAGATCATTAATAATATTGATCCTCTCTAACGTATCTACATCGGAATGGATATATTTCGCCGTTACCTGAATATCATTGAGGTATTTGGTCAGCTCTTCCGCCAGTTTTTTCGTTAATGTCGTAACCAATACCCTTCCGTTTTTCTCTTTTTCTTTTTTTATCTCCCCCAATACATCATCCACCTGGTGGGTTGCCGGATGCACTTCTATGATGGGGTCTAAAAGACCTGTCGGACGGATAATCTGCGAAACGATCTCCCCTTGCGCCTGCAAGACCTCCCACTCGCTCGGCGTTGCAGACACATAAACAACCTGATGCAGCTTCTGATAGACCTCTTCAAACTTTAAAGGCCTGTTATCATAAGCAGAAGGCAGCCGAAATCCAAAATCAATCAGCGCCTGCTTGCGTGAACGGTCTCCATTATACATCGCCCGTATCTGCGGCACCGTCTGGTGGGACTCATCGATGACCATTAAAAAATCTTTAGGGAAATAATCGATCAGACAGGGAGAAGGATCCCCTGCTTTCCTCTTGGAAAAATGACGGGAATAATTCTCTACCCCCTTACAAAAGCCCACTTCCTGAATCATCTCTAAATCATAAAGGACCCTCTCTTTGATCCTCTGTCTTTCTATCAGCTTGTTCTCTTGCTGAAAAAACTTTAGCCTCTCCTCCAGCTCTGCCTCTATCGATATGACCGCCTGTTTACGCACACCTTCCGGCGTTACAAAGTGCGAGCCGGGAAATATCTGCACTTTATCCATCCTTTTAATAACTTTGGCCGTAAGCGGATCAATTTCGCTCATTCTTTCTATTTCATCACCGAAAAACTCGATCCGATAGGCCAAATCTTCTTCATAAGCAGGAATAATCTCTAAAATATCCCCTCTAACACGGAATGTGCCGCGTGTAAAATCATAGTCATTGCGGGTATAATGCAGTTCGACAAGATGCAGAAGCAAATCATCTCTTCGAATAGTCATCCCCGTCGATAAACTGATCGCCATCTGACTGTAGTATTCAGGAATACCCAATCCATATATGCAGGAAACAGAAGAGACAATGATCACATCGGAGCGCTCAATCAACGAGCGCGTTGCGCTCAGCCTCATCCGATCGATACGGTCATTGATAGACATATCCTTTTCAATATACGTATCTGTTCTGGGAATATAGGCTTCCGGCTGATAATAGTCATAATAAGAAACAAAGTATTCAACGGCATTCTCTGGAAAAAAGGCTTTAAATTCCTGATACAGCTGTGCCGCTAATGTTTTATTATGAGCTAAAATCAACGTCGGACGGTTCACCTTGGCGATAACATTGGCCATGGTAAATGTCTTTCCCGATCCGGTAATCCCCAACAGCACCTGTGCAGGTTTTTCTGCAACAAGTCCCTGCACAAGAGCATCAATCGCTTGCGGCTGATCGCCGCAAGGTGAAAAATCCGATTTTAATGTAAACATTCTTACCTTATGTATCCCTGGACCAGATTTTGTAAATAGCCGGCTTCTTCTGCCAGATCAAAACCAATCACTATTATAGCAATAATGATAACTCCTATCAATATTGCTTTTCCTTTAGGAGAGCTATAAAACTTATCTTTAAGCCCCCAGGTCATTAAAGCGGGGATAATACATAATAATATCGCCACAAAGGCTCCGGCATAATTTAAGGCCATTCTAAATGCCCTAGGATATGTATAAACAAAGAACAGGGGAGGGATAAATGTTAAAAAACAGGAAATAGCCCTGCCTGCAACAGTTTTTTTTATCTTTAAGCCATCTGCCAAAAAATCCTTTAAACTTAAAGAAACACCGATAAACGAAGTGACAATAGCAAAAAAGGCAAAAAGATTTGCGCCTGTAATAATTAGGGGAGTATTGACAATTTTCTCTAGAGGAATCGTTACTGAAGTTCCCGATACCCAGCTTTGAACAAGCCCATTTTTTCCCGATAATGGAACCGTACCTAAAAGAAGAAAGTCCCAGATCAGATAAACGATAAATGGCAGCACACTTCCCATGATGATCGCTATTTTTAGTTTTTTCCTGTCATGGTTCAAATATGTCGTCAGGGTGGGAATGATAATATGAAACCCATAGGAGGTAATTAAGACGGGAAAAGCTAAAAATATGGTTTTCGTGTCCATGTGGGCCAGAAGAGAAAAATCAACATGTTCAGGTACAAAAACAATCAGCAGTACATACCCCAAAATTAAGCCTATCATCAACAGGCGGTTCAAATAATCGGCCGGCCTGGTCCCCAAGTAGATAAATATCCCGAAAAAGACAAGTAGGGGAAGAGGGCCTGCCCATGAAGGAAAGGGAATATGAAAAAAATCATTAAGCACATGCACGAACATAGGGGAGCTTGCAGCAATATATGCCGCTGTTAACGAATACAGCAATAAAAGATAGGTGATCCAGCTGATAATTTTTCCCCATTTCCCTAAGGTTTTTCCAGCCATAGAGATCATGTTGACCTCTCCTTTCATAGAAAGGTTGACCTTCAAGAATAAAAAGGCGCACAATAGCATGTAAAGCCAGTAAAAAAACAACAAACCGATAGAAGGGAAAAAACCGGCAAAACAGGTTGTTACGGGGATCATTAACATCCCTGCTCCAATAGATGTTCCGGCCGTTAATAAAATTGCTCCAATAATACGATTTGTTTTTAACATAAAATACCTGTGATGAAAATGTTATTAGAAAAAAAAGGCTTTGATTTGATTAGGAAGAAGAGCTTTCTAGTTTTTGTCTTCGTTCCACACGGCGTTCCTCTTGCCCCATTCTGCCAACATCATATCCATCATAGTCCACAAATTTAAAAAATCGATCAAACTGCGGAAAGGTCTGGATAACGAGTTTTGCCATCTGCTGTGCAACAAAACGATAGCTTGGATGGCCGGCAGGGGAGGACCGAAGTTCACAAAGCCACTGTAAGGACCGTAGGTTGATACAGAAATACCAGTGCATGTTATAGGCCATCGGAACAATATATTGTCCTTCTTCCGGCAGCTCTTCGGCTATAGCATCATACGTTTTCTTCGCATTCTGCAAAGCCTGAACATACTCTTTTTCAATCTCTGTACCTACAATTTCCTGAGGGATGTAAAATCCATAATTGCATGTTAACAATTGACGTTCCTGCGTCAATATACGATGACGCTGAAGATCTCGATAAATTCCAAAATCGGCAACACACTCAAAGGTAAATACTGCATGTTCCAATGCACGAGGGGATTTATGACGCCGATTTTCTCTTGATAAACAGGCGGCATCTAAAATACGGTTGATCTCTTCTTCCGGCAGCTCTTTGCATTTCTTCTGCAGTTCCGATAAGTTGGAAGAAGAATATTCAAAAAGCAGCCCTGCAGAGACTTTTTCAACCGCTTCCGGATCAAAATTAATAAGCCGAACGCCGGGATGACGCTCTCCTTGCGCTTCCATTTTCTCTGTTTGTGCCAACAATTTTAGTTCACCAATCATCTGTTCATAAAAACTAGAATAGCTCTGCTGATATTTGCTTGAGGGATCAGCCCTTCTGACAAAAGAGGGGATCACTTTTGATAATTCGATATAGGTTTCTTTCCCAACATCCTGTATTTCTGTAAGATTATGACATAAAAACTTCTGAATAAGATGCTCATAAAAACGTCCATTCCCAAATAATCCAACATTAGTTAAAGCGCTTGCAGGCAGTAATCCTCGCAGACAATCAAGAGCTTTTGCCCGAATAGCCGCTGAATACGCCTGCTTGGAAATGTGATGTTCTTTAGGAAACTTTTCTTCCATCATTTTTTCTAAATTGGGGATCAGCTTGCTATAGGTATCAAAGAGCATATTGCAGGTATTCACATAAATATCCCTATAGGCCGAAGTCATAAGAATAGGCTCTTTGTAAAACTGATATTCTTCATCAACTTTCTGATTGAAATAAATATATCTGGTAGATTTTTCGAGGGGAGAGCCGCCTATCCGCAAATCTTCGATTACCTTAGCACCGATCATGGAGACATTTTCTACCGCTAAATGGGCGCCGCCAAGCTCTCCTATCGAATCATCGCCATATCCATCAAGGATACGGTCATAAAAATTCTGGGCTTTTTGAATAGCGACAACCTGGTCTTCAGGGCTTTTCTCGCCGGCATTGCCGACAATAGCAGAAAAAGCGGTATCCTCATTTAAGACAAACTCCTTTAAAAGCAACGAGCGCAATCCCATAAGAGAACGAGAATATCTGGAAAATAGAGCGCCCTTGATCACTTCAGGCAAATTTCTTAATACAAAAATATTGCCGGAGATATTGGTTACAAAATACTCTAAGATCTTAATTTGATTCTCTGAAAATTCCTGTAATTGCTTATCGCCCATAAATCCTCTAAACGGTTGACAGAAACGTCATTCTATCACCACCAATTAGATAATGCAAGTAATAGCTAAGGCCCTTTTAAAAGTGAAAATAAACCACGCCCCGTATTTTTCCTAAATGTTTTGGAATTCATTTGAATTAATTGAAAAGACCACTGCTGCCTGCTTCTTTTTTTGGCAAATAAATCAAAAGGAAGGCTGGCCATCACCCGATATGCCTGCTCAGACGAGTATATCCTGCGGTCATATTCAACTGTGACCGTTAGCCCTTTAACAAAAGACCGAGAAAGCCTAAGTGAAAAAAAACCATCCTTATGCAAAAAACGGCCCAAAGAGACACAAAGGTCGCTATCTACTGGATAAAAATGATGGTGATAAT
>CAZULH010000080.1:0-5992 GCA_964621105.1 uncultured bacterium | reverse complement strand
CCTCTTTCCGAAAAAGGATTATGATAAACAGTTTTCCTGCTTATATAGGCATAAAACATCGATGTAATAAAAGAAGCTCCCATTCCAATTATTATTTGCGGAGAATTAATTTTTCCTGTTTTACTGCTAAAATAAGCAGATGTAAGTCCACCCACAGCATAAAAAGCCACATGAGCCACAAGATTTCTTCGTACCAATTGCTTTCTTCTTTCAATATCACAGTAATGAAACGTAGCGCGCCGCAACGGCAGCATAGGCGCTGTCCTTTCATCATCTGTATCTATTATTTCAGCCCGATTTTTAAGCTGTATTGGTACTGAAAGAATATTAACTGTCCCTGCGCCGCTCATAAACGCTCCCTCCTTCAATTCTTGCATATTTAACAAGAGGAAAAGTTCCTTCCACCCGATCTTGGATATTTTGATAAATCGATCCTGCTTCATAATATCCGCTATGGTCTTTCACATCTTCTGTTACATCGACTAATGAGACATTACGCGGCGTATTTGCCGTTCTATCCGTTGCATCGCCCAAAGGTGCTTCCCATTCATATAGTGGAAATAAAACCTTCAAAATTCCATCTCCTTTCGAATAAAAAATGCAGATATTTTGTATCCTTTCTGTTGCAGGAGAATATCTTCCCCTACAATATACTGTTGCCAAATCATCTCCCGATACAGCAGGCCCGATACAAAAAAGATTTCGAAGCCGCAAGCTAGGACAACGCGTAGCAACTTCTAATATAAGTCTATTGCCCATGCTATGAGCCAAAACATCCATAGTTACATTTCTTTGATGCATTGCCAATAAAAGTTGCGCCAGCCTCGGGGTCACTTCATCTATCACCCTTTTTTTGGCAGTTACATACTGACCCAAAGCTTGAACAGTTTTTACAACAAACACCCCCCAGCTCGATTGGACTAATGATGCCGCCCATTTTTCAAAATCAATTTTGCTTCCCGGCCAGGTAATACCGATAACTGCATCATACTGACCCATTGCTCGGAACCTATCTTTCAGAGCTAAAAAGGTATTTACAATTGTCCGATCTACATTAAAACCATGAATCAGAATCATGACCCGTTTATTCGATAAGCCCCAATTATCTAAAGTATGTTTAAGGCACCATCTTCCTAGAAGAGGAGTCCTCTCATCCTGCATGACGGCCGCAGGCCAATGCATAGAATCCGCCACAGCAGAGTTATCATCCAGTCCATTTCTTCTCAGACTGATCATGGGTATTCCCTGTGTATCTATTGTAAGAGACATTACTTACTCCAAAAAATTTGCAACAAAATGCTATACTTTTTTTTCGAAAAAAACAATTTCTTTTATTAGCCTTATATTTGTAAATTTATTTCTAAATGCATTACATTCTAAAAAAACACGGGTGTTCCCATGGAAGAGCTTCCAAAGAATTTCGATGCTGCTACGAAAAAAAATATCCAGGCCTGGCTGGAGGGACCTTATGAAAAAACAAGCAAACAACAAATACGTTCTCTGATAAAAAGCAATCCGGAAGAACTGATAAATGCCTTTTATAAGAGCTTAAGCTTTGGTACGGCCGGAGCCAGAGGCATTATGGGGATCGGCACTAATCGCTTGAATATTTATACGATCAGGCTGATGACGCAAGGAGTTGCCAATTATCTTAAAAAGATCGGCAACGATAAAAAAACTGCCGTGCTGATCGGATATGATAACCGTAACCATTCCAGGGAATTTGCTATAGAAACCGCAAAAGTTTTTTCCGGCAACGCTATTCATGTCTATATTTTTAAAGAGCTCAGACCGGTACCTCTGGTTTCTTTTGGGTGCAGGGAAAAAAAATGCATGGCCGCTGTTATGATCACCGCTTCGCATAATCCTCCTGAATACAACGGCTATAAAGTTTACTGGAAAGACGGCGGACAGATCCTTCCCCCGCATGATAGCGGCATTATAAAAGAAGTGTCCAATATCAACAGCCTCGAGCAGGTAAAAATGAGCGATAGCAATATCGAATGGATCGATACGGAGTTAGATGAAAAATACTATCGAAAACTTCAGCCTATGCAAATGGCAAAAGAGGCTCTAAAGGACGGCTCTAACCTCCACTATATCTATTCCAATTTTCATGGAACTGGCATTACCCTTCTGCCGAAAGCGGCCAAACAATGGGGCTATGGCCATATGGACCTTGTTGAAAAACAGGCATCGATCGATGGCAATTTCCCCTATGCAAAAAAACCTAATCCCGAAGAAAAAAAATCGCTGCAGCCGGGCATTGATCAAATGTTAAAGGCCAACGCCGATCTGTTTATCGCTACCGATCCCGATGCCGACAGGATAGGAGTTGTCATCAATCACCATGGAAAAGAACATATCCTTTCCGGCAATCAGCTAGCCTGTCTTTTATTAGACCATCTCTGCAAACACCAAAAAGATCTTCCCAAAAACGCCGCTGCCGTTAAATCCATTGTTACAACAGATCTTTTTGAAGAGATCTGCAAGAGCTATCATGTAAAATGTTTCAACGTTCTGACCGGCTTTAAGTACATCGCAGAGAAAATTGAGCAGTTTGAAAAAGACTCCTCGCATACATATATTTTCGGAGCAGAAGAATCCTACGGCTATCTGTGCGAGACTTTCGTCAGAGATAAAGATGCGATCAGCGCCTCCTGTTTTCTTTTGGAGATGGCCTATTTGCAGAAAAAAGAAGGAAAGACCCTTCTTGATCTTTTAGATACCCTCTATCAGAAATATGGCTTTTACCTTGAAAAGACTGTATCTATTCCTTTTGAGGAAAGCGCCAAAGGAATGAACAAGATGAAAGGGGTAATGGAAAAACTGCATCAGTCCCACCCTCAAAATTTAGGCAATGTATCTATCATGAGTGTAGAAGATTACCTAAAAAGAGAATCTTTGGACTTGCAAACGAAGAAAATTGAGCCGATCGCTTTGCCCAAATCGGATGTTTTAGCCTACCGTTTATCCGATATGTCGAAAATTATTATCCGCCCTTCCGGCACGGAGCCAAAAATCAAGCTCTATATCCATGTGATGGAAAAAAATATCCAGGACAGAGAAAAAGCTTCCCGTATCTGCCTAGAAAGAATAGAGGCCTACCGCGAAAGCGTACAAAATGAATGGTTTTCTTAAGATTTCTTTTCGGGATATTTGATACGCACGTGGCGGGTAATCAAAATTGTTTTGATCAGAGCTTCTTTCACTTTTTGCAGCTCTTCAAAAGTCAGGTTACACTCATCGAACTGTCCGTCTTCGATACGGTCGACAATGATACGGTCGATCATTTCTGTTAAGGATTCTTCAGTTAGCTCTTCTAACGACCGTGAAGTAGCCTCAATCGCATCGGCAAGCATGATAATAGCCGCTTCTTTCGTCTGGGGCTTAGGCCCAGGATAGCGGAACTGCTTTTCATCCACCTCTTCGATATTCCCTCCTTTTAGCTCAATTTCCTTACAGTAGAAATAGTAGACTAAAGTCGTGCCGTGATGCTGTTTGATGATATCGATAAAGGCATCGGGAAGCCGATATTTTTTGGCTATGATCTCTCCATCTTTGATATGGGAGATAATCACCTGCGCAGATTCAACCGGCGTTAAAAGCTGATGGATATTGATCCCGCCCTGCTGATTTTCTGAAAAATAATGGGCATTATTCAGTTTGCCTGCATCATGATAAAGAGTAGCGACCTTGCATAATAAAGCGTTGGCATTGATCGCCTGGGCGGCAGATTCGGCAAGATTCCCTAAAACCAGCGAATGCTGATAGGTTCCCGGCACTTCCATTGTCAGTCTTCTGAGCAGCTCATTATTGGGATCCATATATTCCACAAGGGTAATATCGGTCATGATATTAAACAGTGTTTCCAAAATAGGCAGAAGGCCGACCACTAAGATAGCGGTCACAATCATAAAAATTGCGCTCGTTACAATATCAGCTAAAATAGTACTGTTCCAAAGCTGGTTGCTTAGAAAATAAAAGGCAAAGATCAGAGGGATAATCCCGTAAAGGGATTTCGCGCATACCCTGAAGATCTGCTGCCTTTTTCGTAATGATTTTGCTGAATAGACAACAATAAACGAAGCCGCAAAGTTCACCAAAAGGAACTTGTTGATATCAACAGAAAGGCCGACAGAAAAAAGAATGAGCAGAAACAATGTCCCATACAATGCCAGCTGCGAATTGAGCAAAACCGCCAGTAAAATTGCCGCAAAAGGAATGATCAATGGATAATTGCCGAATTCGATAAAATCAGTAGGATTATGAATAATGACTAATTCGACTATTTTCCCCAAAACCAAAGAAATAACCAAAATGGAGGATAAAAGGGCCACTTTTCTAAGAGAACGGCAGAGATTATAATGTTCGATATGCAGATACCAGATACTGATCAATAACAAGACCAGGGCTAAAATCGCATTGCCGGCCAGCCGGATCGGCACCCACAGGTTCTGATTCTTTTTCATAGCCTCTTTCATTGCCTGCAGCATGGCAAGATGACGGAAAGTAACCTTCTCTTTTTGCGCAATGATTGTAGCTCCGGCAGGAATCGTTGAATATTTCTGCGGCAGCTGCTTTTTTATAGCATCATGCAGGGCCATCTTCATTTTCTGATCTTCTTTCAGTGTCCAGTCTTGTTTTTGGAAATAATCCACTACATGCTGGATAACAGAAGGCGAAAGATGGCGCATTTTTTTAACAACAGAAGAAAACAGGGAAAAATCCTTTAAATGCCGCCAAAATTCTTTACATAAGACAGCCCGATTATCTTCTAATGAAGAAGAAAAAATCAGGTAATGTTTATTTGAAAGTTCACAGGTTTTAAGCATTTCAATAGTTTTCGCATCCGCAAAGCGGATCTCTTTTAAAACATCTTCTATTGATTCGGCCAGTTGGTAGATATCCTGATAGCTGGTATTATTCTCAATCTCTTTCCATTGATGATTTTTAATCACCTCATTTTCAAAGTCGATCCGAAAATTTCTTAAATGTTTATCATCGATTTGATAAATACCGCTCGCTTCTTTTAGGGCTTTTTGCTTATTTAAAAGGGTCGCTTCATCATCGGGAAAAGAAAAATCGATCTGGCTGACGATAAAATGGCTGGCAGTAGAGTTAGCAGGAGGCATTTCAATTCTAATTTCACGAAAATGCAAAAAGGTAAATAAAACAATATAGCATATGACGGCAAGAAAGATTCTCCAGCCTAACTTGTTCTTTTTTAACGTACTTTTAATGTTCTTCGGTTTGAAAGAGGGATGGTGGTGCATAGCTTTTTTTGTTCATATTCGCTTAATCGGGATTGTAACATATCTAAATAAAAAAAACTCAACATCTTTGTTCAATAGAAGAAATCTCCTTTAGAAATAAAACCTTTTTTTCTATTATCGGCATAAGGAATTAGAAAGCGGATAAAATAATGACGGAAAAATATCAGACTTTTTTCCGAAGGTATCGCCCTCAGACTTTTACAGAAGTCATAGGACAGCAGGCAACGGTAACGACGTTAAAAAATGCACTCAAAAATCATCGGGACGCCCATGCCTATCTTTTTTCCGGCCTGCGCGGAGTCGGTAAAACAACACTGGCCAGACTATTTGCAAAAGCACTAAACTGCAAGAACTTAACAGACGAATATGAACCCTGTAACCGCTGCAGCTCCTGTTTAGAGATTATGTCCTCCTGTTCTTTGGATGTCATTGAGATCGATGGCGCTTCCAATCGCGGAATAGATGATATCCGCCAGATCAATGAATCTATCGGCTATGCCCCCACCTCCGGTAAATATAAAGTTTATATTATCGATGAAGTCCACATGCTGACAAAAGAGGCTTTCAACGCTCTTTTAAAAACTTTGGAAGAACCCCCTCCCACTATCAAATTTTTCTTTGCTACAACCGAGCCCCATAAAGTCCCTCCGACGATCTTAAGCCGCTGCCAGCGATTTGACTTTCGCCGCGTCCCCGTAAGCGACATCAAGGAACTC
>CAZULH010000079.1:0-6006 GCA_964621105.1 uncultured bacterium | reverse complement strand
GCTTAAACAGCTTGGGACGGATCGCCGACCCGACAAAAGGCGTTGAGCTTCTATTAATCCGCGATGAACATGCCGCCGTTAATCTGGCCAATGAATTAGATTTATGTAACATCGCTAGACAGAACATCGAAAGAAAGGCCTCGGAAGATGTAGAAAAACTGATCCAAAGCAATCCAAAAATTTTAAAACAAAAAGCGATCGTTTTATATTCCGACAAATGGCACCCGGGCATTATCCCCATTATTACAGCAAGAATCGCCAAACTCTATAACCGTCCGACCATGTTGGTCGCTATCGAAAAAGATATCGGCAAAGGCTCTATCCGCACCATTCCTGAATTTCCCCTGCTTCCATTTTTAAAGGAAAATAAAGATCTCTTTATTAATTTTGGAGGCCATGATTTCGCTGCCGGCCTAACCATCGACAGAAAAAATATCTCCGCATTAAAAAAGGCCTTTATCTCTATAGCCAACGACACATTAAAGGAAAGGGATGTTATCTCAAAGCTCTACTTGGACGCGCAGATCGCCTTTAAAGATCTCACATTTGATTTTATGGAGTCTTTTAACCTGCTAGCACCTTTTGGCAACGAAAACCCAGCTCCTGTCCTCTATTGCGATGCCAAACAGATATGGGCACCAAAAGTTGTCGGTAAAACGCATTTAAAGCTTTATTTGGAACATAATGACAGAATGCTGGAAGGGATCGGCTTTAATATGGCCCATAGAAAAAGGGCTCTTCTAAAAAGAGGGCTTAAGCTCAGGGTCGCTTTCACTCCCCATATCAATACCTTCTTAAATAAGACAAGTATTCAGCTGCAGATTAAAGATTTTCAGATTATTTAATGACTATTTGAAAGTAAATTAGGCCGGACCGGCGCCGTCATCTTTTACTTCTTGAAGTCTTCCCGTATCAACAATAGTTCTTTTAGAAGCTTCAAAATCCTCTAAATCACGCATAAATTCACCAAGAAATTCAGTATGTAATGCATGTCTTATCCTGTCGTCTCTTTTGTTGTCGTCGTCTACTTGGATTAACAGCCTTTCCATCAATTCTTGCTCTCTCACTCTTAAGCATTGGTTATCTTTCTTTATTAGATCATTCTCAAGTTTTATTGCATGAAGTTGATCTTCATACTCCCTCACCTGTCGTTGCAGCTGTGAATTCTTTTCTTTATAGCTTTGTTCTTTTGCTGATAAGCTCTTACTTTCATTCCTAGCCCGTTCCAAAGAAGCCTGCTGCTGCTCTGCCCTTAATTGATTTATTACTTGAAGAGACTGTCTTTTCTTAAATATTACTAAAGAACCAATAGCACCCGACACTCCGACTACTGTCGTAGCAATGCCCATAATCACATAAGCACGACCCCCTGTAAAAAGACCGCAAGGCATCGTCAAATTCATGATGCCAAAAACAACAGCCGAAGAGGAAATCGCTAACAAGGCTAAAGAAGCCCAAGGTATTTTTTTAGCTTGAGCAATAAGAACCTGATTCTGCATGCGCACTGGCACTGCAGCTGCTGGCTGTACCATTTTCTATTCTTCTTTTTATATTTTTATAAAAGTATAAGAAGAAAAACTAAATCTTCTTATTAACCAACTTGGTCAACTGTCTTTTTGTTTAGGTAGTTTTCCTGATAAGTTTTCACATCTTCTGTGTGCATAACCCAGGCAGCACCTTTTCTCTGTGCTTTTAAATGACCAACTCTTGTAGCATAATAAATTTTCTGAGCAGGAACATTTAACATTTCAGCGACCTGGTTAACAGAAAAATATCCTTTGTTGTTATCAAATAACAATTCGCCGGCAAAAGTTGACTTCGTTCTAGAATATTTATTCTTTCTGTAATCTTCAAGATCTTTCAGGCTGATTGTCCAACGTGTTGCGTCTTTTTGTGCTCTTAACTTTTTTTGTTTAATTGCAACATAGATCGCTTGTCTTGTTACGTTGTTAATTCTAGCTGCTTCAGTAATTGAAACAACAGACTTGTTCATAGCCGAGTTATCATCAGCAACTGTTACGCCGATAACTTCGTCTTGTTTTGTACTATTAAAGTTCATATTATTCTCCTATACAGGGTTTTTTTATTATTAAATTCGTATTATTTGTTATTTAAGTTAATATTATCTCAAAATAAATAATTATCATCAAGCCCTAAGCATTAAAAAGTTTAATATTCCTTAATATTTTCTTAATCAAGAACCTAAAAAGCTACTTCCCACAATTGTAATTTTTTGTTATATTTATATGGACAACCTAAGTATTTAGAGGCTAATATGTTACGTAAAACCGTCCTTTTCCTGTTATTTTCTACTTTTTCGCTTTTTGCCAAACCGGCCGATCTATCGTCCAAAGATGTTCAGAATTTATCCCACGAAATCCTAAAAAATCACGTTTTATACCAAAAAATCACCCCGGAAATAGCTGAAAGGATTTTAAAGAACTATTTGACCGAACTTGACCCTGCTAAAACGTATCTCATTGAATCTGAGGTGCAAGAGTGGCTATATCCCTCTGAAGATGTTAATCTTAAGGTCATGGAAAGCTTTAAGGAAGGCGATTTTACTCTCTTTTTTACCATCCATGAGAAAATGGCCGACGCTATCAATCGCAGACAGGATTTAGAGCCGAAGGTAACTATAACTCAAAACGTAAAAGACTCTGATAATGAATATCTTAAAGAAGACAAATGGCCCGTCTCCCAGCAGGAGCTAGTCGAGAGAATTTCTAAGATTTACTCGTTGCAGCTGGACTCTTTTGAGAAAATCGGCTGTTCAACAAAGGAAGAATGCACCCAGTTTCTGCAAAAAAGAAGAAAAAATAGAGAGTCCAAGATCCTAGGAGCTGATGAAAATGAAAGAGTCGCCTATGTTCATGCTGCTATTTTGAAAGCCATGGCCTCTTCTTTAGATATGCATACCAACTATTTCACTCCCTCGGAAGCCAAACAGTTTATGATCCAGGTAGAACAGCGACTGTTTGGGATCGGCGCACAGCTGCGTGATACGATGAACGGCTATGTAGTCGTGCATATTGTTGAAGACAGTCCCGCTGATAAAGGAAAACAGCTTAAATTAAACGATAAAATTATCGCTGTCGACCAGGAACCTATTGTCGGCCTTGATTTAGCAGAAGGAGTGGAAAAGATCAGGGGTAAAAAGGGAAGTGCGGTACAGTTAACAATCGTACGGGAAATAAAGAATCAAAAGCCTGAAACGTTAGATATCGAAATTGTTCGAGGAGAGATTATTTTAGAAGAATCGCGCCTGCAAACCTCTTATGAGCCCTTTGCAGATGGCGTAATCGCGCACTTTCATCTTCTCTCTTTTTACCAGGATCCCAAAAGTTCCAGCGCAAAAGATATTTATGAAGCCTATGAAAATATACAGAAAAAACATCCTATCAAAGGCGTTGTATTAGACCTTCGCAACAATGGAGGAGGATTATTGCCGCAGGCTGTTGAAGTTACAGGCCTTTTCATTTCTAAAGGCATTGTCGCTTCCATCAAGGACAATACAGGAAAAGTGCAGCATCTTCGTGACACGAATGATAAAATCATGTTTGAAGGGCCTCTTGTCGTGTTGATCAATAAAGCTAGCGCCTCAGCCGCAGAAATTGTAGCACAAACGCTGAAGGATTATGGCAGGGCAATTATTGTCGGCGATGAGACCTCCTATGGCAAAGGCAGCTTCCAGTCAACATCGATGTCTAATAATTCCTCCAAGATCAACCCCAAGGGCGAATATAAAATTACACGAGGCCTATATTATACCGTTTCAGGAAAAAGCCCTCAGCTTACCGGTGTTAAATCTGATATTGTCGTACCGGGAATCTTGTCGGAAATTGAAATCGGCGAACGTTATGGGCAATATCCTTTGGAAAACAATTCTATCAAGGAAAATTTTGAGGATGATTTAGAAGACGTGCCTTCCATTCATAGAAAACGTATAGAGAGTTTATATAAACACAATCTCCAAAAACGATTAACGACTTATAAGGCTTATCTCCCTCTGTTAAAAGAAAATTCTCAAGAGAGGCTAAAGCAAAACACCACTTACCAGACCTTTCTGGAAGAGATCAAAAAGAAAAATTTTGAGGCGGAAATTATTGAGACATTTGGAAAAAACGATCTGCAGCTAATTGAAACCTATAATATTACCAAAGATCTTATTTTCCTCATGCAGTGTTCACAGAAAGTCTGTGCAAACTATTGAAAATTAACCTGATTGTTAGCCATAATACAGGCTAAAAACACACAAGGTTTATTATGAACAGGCCCGTACGCACCCGCATCGCCCCGTCTCCGACCGGCGATCCCCATGTAGGAACCGCCTATATTGCTTTATTTAATCTGATCTTTGCCAAACATCATCGCGGCCAGTTTATTCTGCGCATCGAAGATACCGACCGTACGCGCAGCCTTAAACAATATGAAGACAATATCTATCAGGCGCTACAATGGTGTCAGATCAATTGGAATGAAGGCCCCGACATCGGCGGAAAGCACGGCCCCTATCGCCAATCGGAAAGACTGGATATTTATAAAAAATATATTCAGGTTCTTTTAGATGAAAAAAAGGCATACAAATGTTTTGCAACGCCGCAGGAACTGCAGGAAATGCGGGAAGTGGCGAAAAAAACAGGCCAAAGGATCGGTTATGACAGGCGTTACCGCACCTTAACCGATGAAGAGGTAAAAAAACGCGAAGAGGAAGGCCAAAGCTATGTCATTCGCTTAAAAGTCCCTCTTTCCGGCGAATGTGTGTTTGAAGATGCCATCAAAGGAAGGATCTCAACGCCATGGGCAGACATCGACGATCAGGTTCTGATCAAGTCCGACGGCTGGCCGACCTATCATTTTGCCAATGTTGTCGATGACCATCTGATGGAAATTACCCATGTTATCCGCGGCGATGAGTGGATCGCTTCTACACCCAAACACGTGCTTTTATATGATGCTTTCGGATGGGAGATGCCTACCTTTATGCATTTGCCCCTGCTTTTAGGAAATGATGGAAGAAAACTCTCTAAAAGACGCAATCCCACCTCGATCTTTTTCTATAGAGACAGCGGCTATCTTTCCGATGCAATGATCAATTTTTTAACGCTTATGGGCTATAGCATGCCTAATGAGCAGGAGATGTACTCTTTAGATGAGATCATTTCTTCTTTTGACAGCAAGCGGTTCGGTAAATCCGGCGCTTTTTTCGATATTCAAAAACTGCAGTGGTTAAACCAAAAATACATCATCGAAAAATTATCCGAAAAAGATCTGCTGGACAATCTAAAACGATGGGCCTTTAATGACGATTTTTTTCAGAAGCTGATGCCGCTTGCCCACACGCGCATAAAAACTTTCGGCGAATTTATGGAATTGTGCGACTTCTTTTTTATCAACCATATTCCCATTAACAAAGAAGAAATCTGCCTAAAAGGCCTCTTGCCCTTACATGTCAGCTATCTTTTGCAGGCAATGGTTATCCTGCTGGAAGAAAAACAGGATTATTCCAAGGAAGCTATCGAACAGTCCTCACATGAAATCACCGCTATGTTTTCTGTGAACTTTAAGAAAATTATGATCCCCATTCTTTTTCTTGCCATTATGGGCAAACGTTTTGGGCCTCCTCTTTTTCATTCCTGCGAGCTCTTAGGCAAAGAACGTGTGCGAGCCCGTATCTTGCAGGCAATAGAAACCTTGGGCGGAATTTCCAAGAAAAAAATGGACCTGCTTACGGATGCTTTAGCTAAAAAGGATGCAAAACATCTGATGGAACAAACTGACTAAGTCAGCTCTGGTCAAATCAGTCCTGATCAGTTTGCGTGGCTTCTTTTTCGGAATGGGAAATAATATAGCTGCGACTTACTCCCTGATCAAGTCCGCAGCCGGATACAAGAAAAAAAATTATTAAAAGTAAAAAAAATGGTTTCATTTTGGCTCTACTCCCTTTATATAGTAAGAAAATAGCGAGTTGATTAAGGATCTGTCTAGAAAAAAATGAAAAAATAT
>CAZULH010000078.1:5669-6053 GCA_964621105.1 uncultured bacterium | reverse complement strand
AATACAGCTCAATGCGCATTGGTCGGCATGGTATCAATGGGTTTTACTTATGCGATTTCTATAAAAATTGAAAATAAGATTTTCACGAATAGTGAAAAAAATTCAGGTAATTCTTCACAAAAAGAAAAACTGTTTTTTCAATATTTCTCTGCTTTTCTTGATTATGCTGACCATTTTATTCGGCACGAGGCTAATTCTGTAACAGAAAGACAGAACTTTTTAGAGACGATAACGAGTGCAAAAAAAATGTTTTAAAAAAGGCATAATACCTTTTTCATAATTGTACATACTCATAAAACGCGCAGCAGAAAATAAAGCCCATTTTTTCATACACTTTTTTTCCCTCTTCCGATGCCTGCAAGACAGCGCGGACATATCCGGCAT
>CAZULH010000078.1:0-5659 GCA_964621105.1 uncultured bacterium | reverse complement strand
CTTTCATCAGGATGCGTAACAACATAGTAAATCCCCGCTACATTAGCATGAAAGACCAAAACCCCAGATACTACAGGTTTATTATCCCTCATGCCGATATAAAAGCGATAAGGCGCTTTCTCATTATATGTGTTAGATGGAATCTGACTATAAATTTGAGAAAAGGCATCCGGCTGCTCTCCTGATGCAATTAATATATCAACCAACTTCTCCAGCTCTTGCGTTGATAAAATCTGTTTAACAGACAGCTGTTTTTTTTCTACAGGCACATAAGTTTGCAATTCAAGACACATCCCATAATCGATTTCTTTTTCCCTAAAGCCTTTTTTCATTAGGCATTGTGATAGATCAGAAGGCGTATCACCTTCTCCTACCCACCAGGAAAAAGGAAGTTCTCTTGTTTGATAAAAAGAAGTGATTTCATCGATTCTCTTTTCCACATCCTCTTTAGAAAACCTCGCGTGCATAACCATGTTATACGTATCATCCTTGATAGAGGAATATTTCATAAAAATATCGGTCTTATCTACAGAAATAGAAGAAAGATAACCTGCAAAATAAGAAGCCTGAAAAAGCATGTTCTCTATTAAAGCGCGGCAAATACCCTGCTTATCCATAAAAGCTCCTTATAAACACAATCGAGACAGCGGGATTTGAACCCACGACCTCTTCGTCCCGAACGAAGCGCGCTAGCCAAACTGCGCCATGCCTCGATTAAAAGAAAATCATTATGCCAAGAAATGAAAAAACTTTTCATTAAGAATCTTTTCTAAAAAAAAGAGAGGCGCTCAAGTCCCCTAAGGAACCTAGCCCTCTCACGGTTTGGCACGTAAACAATATAAGCGAATCGCTGCATTTAAAGCAATCTCTCAAATAAGGGCTATTCTATTATTTTTATTTAAAAAAATTTTGTAGATTTATCGAGCTTTTTATCACTTTATTGAATAATTTTACTCAAGGCTCTCATTTAAACCTTACTTTTGATAACTCAATGAAAGTAAAGTTTTTGGTATGTAGTTAGTTGAAGATTATTTCCTATAAGACGCAAATAATGCTCGGAAAAGGACTCGAACCTTCACGGGATTACTCCCAAGGGATTTTAAGTCCCTTGTGTCTACCATTCCACCACCCGAGCGATAAAGAATACGATAAAAATATCGTATTTTTCGAATTCTAATCAAGTATTCTTTTGTTCTTCGTCACTAGAAGAATTTTCTTGCCGGGGAGGTCTTTCTTCTTCGACGGGCTGTTGAATAGGCTCTGTCGTATCGATAGAGAAGTTTTCCTCTTCCTGCATGGTTTTTTCCACTTCTTCCGGCCTTTTGATATGGGAGAGTTTTTCCTTGATCAGTACCGGAGGAGGAGGGATCAGCCTTCTTGCGTTTTGAGGAGGATATTCTGCAGGTCTATCTACAGATTTCTGCCTTTCCATTTCTTTGGCTTTGGCTTTTTTATCCTTTCTGTTTTTAGAAGAACGTCTTGTCTTCTGTCCTCTATCGTCTTCGGATTTTCCTCCGCCTATTTTGATGGACTTATCAATCGATACATTCTTTAAGACCATACGGGTCTCTTTGACTTCCACCACTTCATAATCCCCTACAGGGACTAAAAAGGACTTGGGTCTTTCCGAAGATCTATAAAAGATACTTTGACCAAATGAGACCACTTCTATGGCCTCGACAAAGTATTCTTCCTGTCCCATTCCTTTGGAACTGCGAATTACTAATTTACATCCTTCACGGGGTGTAATCACCGTTTCGATAATGGGGTCACGTGTAAAATTCATGGCTATACCTATATATTAAAAAATATTCAAACTGCAGAAGAAATCATTCTTCTGTTTGATTATTCCAATGAAGCCATGTATTCAAGAAGATCAATAATGCGGTGGGAATATCCCATCTCATTATCATACCAGGAGACAACTTTAAAAAACTGATCGCTCAAGCCGATACCTGCATTTTTATCGAAGATAGAAGATCTTGGATCACCGATAAAATCGGAAGAAACCACTTCTTCTTCAGTATATCCCAAAATACCTTTCATCTCATTTTCCGATGCTTTTTTCATCACTGCAGCAATCTCATCATAAGATGTCTTTTTAGACAGCCTTACAACCAGATCGACAGCGGAAACATCGATAACAGGAACGCGAAGAGCCATCCCTGTGAGCTTTCCCTGTACTTCAGGTATACATAAACCTACGGCTTTTGCTGCACCGGTCGATGCAGGAATAATGTTATAGCCGGCACTTCTGCCACCGCGAAAATCTTTCTTTGACGGCCCATCCACAGTTGGCTGGGTGGCAGTGATCGCATGAACGGTCGTCATTAACCCTTCTTCGATCCCAAAGTTATCTAACAGTACTTTCGTTATTGGAGCAAGACAATTGGTCGTACAAGAAGCGTTGCTTACAACTGTATCTTTTTTCGGATCGTATTTCTTGTGGTTCACTCCCATAACAAAGGTTGGCATACTGTCTTTTCCCGGAGCAGAGATAATCACTCTTTTTGCTCCGGCTTGAATATGCTTCATAGCAGCTTCTTTGCTGCGAAATAATCCTGTTGATTCTATTACAAAATCAACCTGTAAATCTTTCCAAGGCAAATTGGCGGGATCTCTTTCGGACAAGACCTTGGTCTTTTTCTTGTCTACGATGATATAGTCGCCATCGACGGATATATCATGGTTATATTTACCATGAGTCGTATCATATTTTAGCAAGTAAGCTAAGTTCTCAGGCGGCACCAAATCATTAATAGCTACAATCTCAATATCTTTTCTTTCATGGGCTACTCGATAGACCAATCTTCCGATTCTTCCAAATCCATTGATCGCTATTCTGATAGGCATATTCCCTCCAATAATTTACCTTAATATTAATATAGAGCTATTTGAAAGTAAAGGCAGATTCTTAAGCTAAAAAGCTTAAAATATTCATTGTCAGCAAGTTTTGTTAAAAAAATCTTTTAAAACTGCCGAGATAAGGGCCGAGAATATTCTTTTGTCTCAACATCGCCCGTTTTTTCATATCTGCGTTGCATTTTAACAATGGTGCCTTCTTTTTCTGCCTCATGCGTTATGGATTTAAAATATAAGCACTTCCCAAGCTTTCTTTGGCTATTATTTTCAAAATAATCGATTTTTTCTTCTTTTAAAAAATTTAAAACCTTTTGAGATTCATTGAACTTTGCCCACAAACCGCTATTCTCAACGTGGGCAAGAAGCTCTTCATTTCCATGAAAAGTTCTAAAATAAATCTTCTTATACAGAGCAATATCATCAAAAACAGCCGCCTGTCTAAGAATATCTTCATCATTTTTAGTTGTTGTTTCTGCTATACAGCGTAAAAATAAACAAAAAACATCTTTGTCATAAGAAGTAAAATCGTCTTTTTGAGGATACAGCTTTTTACTAAAATTTACCCTTGGATTTTCATACAACGTTCCAACAATAGTTTCTTGTTTTGCCTGGCCGATCGGATAAATAGTTTCCGTAATAGTGATATCGTATTGCATAAAATACTGATGTAAAATACGAAACTTATCCCGTAATTCCTCAGGTAAATAATCTATTGAATCGGATAAAGAAGGATTTGCCGAATAGGGCTCAGAAAACAAAGTGGCTGCATACGCAGCCATACATCGTGAAGCAAGAGTTGATGACATATAAAAATTCTAGTTCTCGAGATACTCAATCACACAGGTAGGCGCGCCATCGCCTTTGCGGGTCGATTTTTTGATAATGCGCGTATATCCGCCCTGTCTAGTGGCAAAACGATCTTTTAGCGTTGTGAAAAGAGTATTTAAAACTTTTCTGTCACCGTTATAAGCGGTTTTTTTCTCGTCTGTTTTAGCCAATTTTTTTTCCTGCGTCGACAGATGATTATATCGCAGCATCAGTCTTGCTTTTGCCCGTCTTTTTGCAGCAATGGTATCCTCTTTTGCCAAAGAGACCATCCAGTCTGCGTGTCTTCTAAGTTCTTTTGCTTTAGCAACCGTTGTTTCGATACGTCCATTTTCGATCAGCGCCTTGAGCATATTGGCAAACATGCATCTGCGATGAGAGCCAGTCCGATTAAGTTTACATGTATGCTTTCTGTGTCTCATTTTATTTTCCTTCTTCTTGATATTTCTTGATCATGTCATTGACATTATCACGGGTAATTCCATATCTGCTTAGGTCCATACCTAAAGACAATCCCATCTCCGTTAACTTTTCTTTAATTTCGGTCAGAGACTTCTTGCCGAAATTTCTAAAGCGCAACATTTCAGACTCAGGCATAACGACCAGTTCTCCGATCGTGTCGATATTGGCGCTAGACAAACAGTTAGTAGAACGAACAGACAGCTCGATCTCGCTAATTTTCAATGCAAGCTTGGACATCATTTCATCTTTGTCCTTATTGCTTTGCTCTTCGCCTTTATCAAAAGAGATCGCATGCATTTTAGTGGCATCAAAGATGCTGAAATGCGAAATGGCAATCTTGGAAGCAAACGTCAACGCCTCTTCCGGAGTTACCCTTCCGTCTGTTTTAATGTCCATCACCAGCTTGTCATAATCGGTATCTTGTCCAACACGCGTCTTTTCAACAAAATAGTTGACGATACGAACGGGAGAAAAGATCGAGTCGATAATAATTTCATCCGTTCCCGGATCAAATGTATGTCTCTCTGAAGGGACATAGCCTCTTCCAAGACCAATACGCAAATCAACTCTTTTTTTCATCGGTTTGGTGGCAGTAAACACATAATGATCCTGATTAACCAGCTCAAAATGCGACTCCCCGATAAGATCCTTCATAGTAACAGGATAGCTGCCGTTATGCTTTTGCAGCATATCTTCCGTAATTTCTAAGACATGGGTTACGGTCTTATTGCTGCGGCTGCCATTTTCTTCTTCTAATGGCAGATAACGGAAAAGAGCGCCTTTGAGGTTTAAGATAATATGGGTCATATCTTCTAAAATGCCCTCAACAGCAGTAAACTCATGTAAAACACCTTCGATGCGCACGGATAAGATCGACGGTGCTTCTAAGGAGATAAGCATGATTCTTCGCAGAGTATTTCCAATGGTATGTGCAAATCCTTTTTCCAAAGGTTCAGCAACAAACCGTCCTTCCGTATCGGTAGACGATAGTTTCTGAATTTTTTCAGGCATTTCAAACTTGCCATACTTAACGGTCTTTTCGCTCATTGTTTAGTATCTCCTCATTTTTATACGCGTCTTTTTTTCCGTGGGCGGCAGCCATTAAACGGAACAGGTGTTGTATCCTGGATAGTTGTAATAATAATTCCGGCTGATTCCAGTCCTCTTACTGCCGATTCTCTTCCGGCTCCCGGTCCTTTTAATCTGACTTCACATTCTTTCATTCCATATGCTTTTGCATTTTTAGCTGCTGTCTGTGCAGCAACTGATCCTGCGAAAGCAGAAGATTTTTTTGAGCCTGTAAAATTCATTTTTCCAGCAGACGCCCATGAGATTACGTTCCCTGCCAGGTCGGTAATGGTCACAAGAGTATTATTAAATGTAGCCGTAACATGAGCAATACCCATCGGCACTGTTCTCTGTATCTTTTTCTTTGGTTTTAACCGCTGCTGGTTATTTTGCATCTGTTGTTTAGCCAAGGTTCAATCTCCTCTATTAAGTTTTGGTTGCT
>CAZULH010000077.1:4220-6060 GCA_964621105.1 uncultured bacterium | reverse complement strand
TGCCGTTATCGGCGTAGACGATCAAGCATGCAATCCTTTTGATCTCTCCATCATTAGCTATTCCAGTCAAAAAGAGGATAATTGGCTAGAAAAAATACAGACTGCTTTGCAGGCAGCGGCATCCATGGAAGATAAAGAGGCTGTTGTCTTGCATTTGTCAGGGACGGAGGCTCATGCTGTTTTAAAACAGGCGATTTCTTCTAATCCTGCTTTTGCTGAAAAGTTTAGGGGGCATATTCATATCATTGTCAATAAAACAGATAAAAGGTCTTATGAAGAAGCTTTTAGATAAACCCTTTATTACCCGCAAGGTATGTGTCGGCGATGTTATTATAGGCGGAGGCAAAAGCCTTCCCATTCAATCCATGACTACATTTGCTGCTGTAGAAATCGATAAAAGCGTTGAGCAGATCATACAGCTGTATGATGCTGGCTGCGAGATTGTAAGGCTAGCCGTGCAAAATGGCAGCGATGCAAAAGCCTGCGAAACCATAAAAGATAGACTGATACAAAAAAAATGCCCCGTGCCCATCGTTGCTGACGTCCATTTTTACCCTAAAGCCGCTATCATGACTGCTATCTGTTTAGAAAAGGTACGTATTAATCCGGGCAATTATTCGAATAAGGTTTCGCAACAAGGGCTGGAAGAAGATCTTTTGCCATTTATTGAAACATGTAAAAAGCATCATACCGCCGTACGCATAGGCGTAAACCAGGGATCGTTGTCCGCCAGAATGGTCAATCGGTATGGGAATACCTATCAGGGGATGGTTGAATCGGCATTAGAGTATATAGCACTTTTTCGAAAACATGATTTTCATAACCTTGTCATTTCGTTAAAATCGTCCAGTCCTTTAGTCTCTATCAATGCCTATCTTCATCTTGTCTCTTCGATGATAAAGCATAAATGGGATTATCCTCTTCATTTAGGCGTTACTGAAGCTGGAGAGGGCGATGATGCGATCATCAAATCTTCAATCGGCATCGGGTCTCTTTTAATGAGAGGAATTGGCGATACGATCCGTATTTCTATTACGGGCGATCCTCTTGTAGAGATAGGACCTTGTAAGCGGATGGCCGCTTTTTATAAAAAAATTCAAAAAGACGGTTTTTATCCTATCGACAGGGATTTTAAACGGGAATGTCAATATCCGAAGAGTTGGGAAGGCAATGATAAATGCTCTGTTTTTTTACCTGCATCATCAGCTTTTGTCCATCCCATTATTGACGGCTATTATCAAAAAGAACAAAAAGTCCTGCTGAATAAGAAAAAAAACCAAAGCACTCATGTTCAAGAAATCGATGTTTCTTCTGACTTTTCTTTTTTGCCGGACTTCTATTTTTATGAAATTACGCAAGATAAGCAGAAAATGACAGGCCTATTAAAACAGCTGATCGAAAAAAAACTGTCTCAGCCTCTTTTCATTACAAAGAAATTTGAAGGAAGCTGGCTGGACTTTTTAATAGAGGCCTCTTCTGAACTTGGATATTTTGTCATCAAGGACGAAGTGCAGGGGATCTGTCTTTTTACTTCTTTTTCGGATGATAAAATCGCTGATTTTTACACTACGTTTTTATTAGCCTGCAAAAAAAGATTTTGTAAAACGGAATTCATCGCCTGTCCCGGCTGCGGCCGCACCCAATATGATCATAAAAAAATACTGCTTGAGCTCAAAAAAAAGGCAGCTAATATCCCCAATATGAAAATCGCCATTATGGGATGTATTGTAAATGGACTTGGGGAGATGGAAGATGCAGATATCGGTATTATCGGCTCCCAGAAAGGAAAGGTTCATCTCTATGTAAAAAATGTATGCGTAGAGAAAAATATCGATCAGTC
>CAZULH010000077.1:0-4120 GCA_964621105.1 uncultured bacterium | reverse complement strand
GAAAAATAAATTGAGGAAAATCCAATAATCGTCATGGCTATGGAGGAAACGGTGAAAAAAAGAGCATTTTCGACAACTTCACCTTTTAGGTTTTGCCAACCTTCGTTAAACATCCCTAAAGGGATATGGATATGGATACCTGTTGGCGCTCCCATATTAGTCTCCAAAATTTATTCGATCTGCCTTTATAAACCTCTAGAGCGTTAAATTCAAAAAAAAATTTACCAAAGATATTCTTCTTATCATATTTTTCTATGGATGCTATATTGGTAGAGCAAAAAGACAAGAGACTATACTCATGAGATATGATCATCTGCAGATAGAAAAAAAATGGCAAAAATTCTGGAAGGAAAAAAAAGTATTTCAAACAAAGGCCGATCCATCCAAACCAAAATATTATGTACTGGACATGTTTCCCTATCCATCCGGAGCGGGTTTGCATGTCGGTCATGTAACGGGCTATACGGGTACAGATATTATTGCCCGCTACAAAAGACAGCAAGGTTTTAACGTCCTGCATCCGATGGGATGGGACAGTTTTGGCCTGCCGGCAGAGCAATATGCCATACGTACCGGCACACATCCTGCTGTAACGACAAAAAAAAATATCGACAATTACAGAAGACAGCTGCAGAGCTTAGGGTTCAGCTATGACTGGGATCGGGAGGTAGCAACAAGCGATCCTTCTTACTATAAATGGACGCAGTGGATCTTTACCAAGCTTTATGAAAAGGGGCTTGCCTATGAAGCTGAGGTAGAAGTAAATTACTGTCCTGCATTAGGAACTGTATTGGCTAATGAAGAAGTAGAAAACGGTTTTTCCAAAGAAGGGGGGTATCCTGTTGAAAAAGCACCTCTTAAACAGTGGATATTAAAAATCACCGCTTATGCAGACCGTCTTTTAGAAGATTTGGAAGATATAGACTGGCCGGAGAACCTAAAAAAACTGCAGCGCAACTGGATCGGAAAAAGCGAAGGCGCAAAAATTCATTTTGAAGAAGAAAAGACAAAAAAACAGATTACCGTCTTTACAACACGTCCTGACACCATTTTTGGCGTTACTTATCTTGTCTTAGCGCCGGAACATCCCTATATCAATGAAATTACAGCCGCCAGCCATAAAAAAGAAGTGCAGGACTATCTGAAAAAGGCAAAACAAAAGACCGAGATTGAAAGGGCTGATATTTCCCGTGAAAAAACAGGTGTTTTTACCGGCAGCTATGTTTTGCATCCAATTACCCGTGAAAAGCTGCCGATCTGGATTTCTGATTATGTATTAATGGGATATGGCACCGGAGCCATTATGGCTGTTCCTGCCCATGATGAGAGAGATTTTGATTTCGCCAAGAAATATCAGCTCCCTATTCAGTGCGTGTATGATCCTAACCTTGCTCAAATTCCCGATGAAGAATTGTCTCAAGAAGAACATAAACAATTGGTGCTGGAAGGAAAAAGATGCTGGCCTCATGAAGGCACAGTTATTAACAGTTCCTTTAAGGACTGTGATATCAACGGTCTATCTATGCATACAGCGATTGAGAAAACGATCTCTTATCTTGAAAAAAATAACATGGGAGAGAAGGCAATTTCCTATAAGCTTCGGGACTGGCTTTTTTCCCGTCAGCGATATTGGGGCGAGCCTATTCCCGTCCTGCATTTTGCAGATGGCACAAAAAGAGCTTTAGACCTAGATGAACTGCCTCTTCTACCGCCTGACATTACCGATTTTAAACCTGCAGGAGGAGGCAAAAGCCCCCTAAGCAAAGAACGGCTATGGGTAGAAATTATTGATCCCAAAACAAAGAAAAAAGCTAAAAGGGAAATCAACACCATGCCGCAATGGGCAGGCTCCTGCTGGTATTATCTTCGTTTTTGCGATCCCCATAACGATAAGAAAGCCTGGGATGAAAAGATCGAACATTACTGGATGCCGGTAGATATGTATGTAGGAGGGGCGGAGCATGCTGTCTTGCACCTTCTTTATGCGAGATTCTGGCATAAGGTTCTATTCGATCTAAAGCTAGTGTCGACAAAAGAGCCTTTTCACAAGTATCGTTACCAGGGACTGGTAACGGCGCCTTCTTATAAAATCCCTCAGGGAGGATACGTTTCTCCTGAAGAAGTGATCGAAAAAAATGGAAAATATTATCTAGCTTCATCAGGACAGGAATTAATTTCTCAGATCGATAAAATGTCCAAATCCAAACTCAATGGCGTTACTCCTGACGATATCGTTGAAGAATTCGGCGCAGATGCCTTGCGTTTATATGAAATGTTCATGGGGCCTTTTGATAAGGAAAAAATTTGGAATACGGATGCGGTTAACGGCTGTAGACGTTTTTTAAACCGGTTTTACGACCTTTGCACTTCTGAAAAAGTAGCAAAAGACAATACGCCTGCAGCTTTAAAATTAGGCCATCGGCTAGTCAAACAGGTGACTGAAGATATAGAGAACATGCAGTTTAATACCGCTATTGCCCATATGATGGAATTTGTCAATGCGATGATCAAGCTCGATTCATATCCTAAAGAAGTTTTACAGATGGCTGTGCAGATGCTGTCTCCTTTTGCTCCCCACTTAGCAGAAGAGATTTGGGAAATTTTTGAAAATAAAGAGCTGTTAGTCTTTGCTTCTCTTCCGAAAATCGATCCGAAGTATCTGGTCGATGATGAGGTGACGATTGTTGTGCAGATCAATGGAAAGCTGCGAGCCCAGTTTATAATGAAAAAAGATGTTTCAAAAGAAGAAGCTTTAAAAAGAGCCTATGCAGAGCCTAAGTTAGAGAATTATCTCAAGGGAACTGTAGTTAAAGAGATTTTTGTTCCTAATAAACTCATTAATATTGTTGTACGGCCGAATTGATGTTTTCCTGGTTATATAACCTAATGTTTTTTTTCTATCTTATCGGTAATCTTCCGAAAATAATATATGAGACCATTTTTCTAAAAAAAAAGAGGAAAAATCTTTTAGATAGATTGGGCATGCGGCCAATCCCTAAAGCTCCATCTGATAAAAAGGTCTTTTGGGTTCATGGAGTATCAGTAGGAGAGATAAAAGCAAGTCTGCCTCTTTTAAAAAAAATAAAAGAAAATTATCCTGACACTTATATCATCGTTTCAACGCTTACGGAAACAGGGAATCTGGCCGCCAATCGTTTTTTACATGCTTTTGCTGATAAAATTCTCTTTTTGCCCTTTGATTTTTCCTTTGTGACGAAAAGATATTTTCAAGCGCTAAAGCCTGACTATGTATTTATCATTGAAACAGATTTTTGGTATCATTTTTTAAAAACAGCCAAAAAATTTGGGGCCAAAGTCTTTTTGATCAGCGGAAAAATCTCCGAACGTTCGTATAAACGCTTTAAGGCCCTTTCTTTTTTTACAAAAAGACTCTTTGTCCATATCGATAAGTTTATTGTGCAAAATGATCGGTATTTACAGATGTTTTTAGGCCTTAATATCCCTAAAGAGAAACTCTTTGTAGGGGGCAACCTCAAATACCTTCTTCCCAAAGAAGAGATAACAACTGAAGAGCTCGAAGAGCTCGAAAATGCTTTTTTGCTTAAAGGCTCTTGGGTAATTACCTTGGCTTCTACTCACTTTCCAGAAGAAAAAATGCTGCTTGAAAAACTTCTAAAAATACAGGGGCCTGTAAAAATTTTCTTAGCTCCGCGCCATCCTGAACGCTGCAGGGAGATACAAAGCCTTCTTCAATCACTGCAAATTTCCTATAGTCTCTTTAGTCAAAGCAGGGGAAACGCTGAAGATCGGGTAATTTTGATCGATCAGATGGGAAAACTCCCTTTATGCTTTTCTCTTAGCCAAAAAGTAATTGTGGGAGGCAGCTTTATCCCCAAAATCGGCGGACATAATATCTTAGAGCCCACCCTGTATGGAAGATATGTTCTTTTCGGGCCGTATATGGGCACGCAAGAAGATCTTTTACATACCGTTTTAGAGAGAAAAATAGGAAAACAGGTCTCATTGGAAGAGCTTTCTGAAGCTATTACAGAAACACCCCAGCACCTTTCTGTGGAGGACAGGGGAGCCGATTGTAAGGAAATATTTTTTGATTCTTTGACTTTTCTTAATATTGGTTTGAAATAAAAACCTTCTTGTC
>CAZULH010000076.1:0-6088 GCA_964621105.1 uncultured bacterium | reverse complement strand
TTTGTAAGGATCACATCAGATAAAAATCCTTTGCCGTAATCGGAAATAGCGATAACTTCCACTTGTTCTATCAAACAAGGGATTTGTTTAAGGATCTTCTCTTCTAAAGAAGCGGAGATATTTTCGATGACTTCTTTATCAACACGAAGCAGCTGCTGACTATTGGCGATCAACCGATTTTTTACAGGCGTTTGAAAATCATCCTCGTAGAGACAACGGGTATCGGCACCGTTTTTTTGTAAAACTGTCTGCAGCTCTTTTCCCGCCTGATCGTTGCCTATGCGTCCAAGAGTAATTACTTCTGCTCCTAACGAGAGAAGATTTAAAACAACGTTGCCGGCTCCACCGGGGCTTGAACTTTCTTTTTCTACCGTTAAAACAGGAACTGGGGCTTCAGGAGAAATTCTTTTCACCCTGCCGGTTGTATAACGGTCGAGCATATAATCTCCGGCCAAAAGAACTTTAACAGGATGAAAATAACTAAAGGCACCGGCTAATTTTCGTTTACCATCTTTCATTTTTCACAAGATAATTTCTAACATAATCTTGTACCGAGTCTAATATAGAATAGGTTTGCGGTAAACTCTCATTTTCACAAAAGACAGCACTATATTTGCTCATATCAGCACAGGTATAGTTCTGATACTGGCCGCTAAGGCTTTCCGGCATAGGAATATACTGAATATTTTCTTTTTCGTTTAAGGCGGCGTATAGAGCTTTTGCCAGCTCATTCCATGTGACAGGCGTTCCTCTTCCGATATTAAAAATACCGCCTGCTTTTTTATTTTCCAAAAAAGAGCATGTCATTCTTACGGCATCTTTAACGTAAATAAAATCGCGCTGCTGCTCGCCGTCTTGATACTGTTTGGCGGTTGATTTAAATAAAGAGATCGGTTTTTTTTCGATCACATGGAAAAACATTTTATAGACCATGGAAGCCATATGTTCTTTATGGTATTCATTAGGTCCGAAAACATTAAAATATTTCAGTCCGACAATCTGGTCCAAAACATTTTCTTTTTGCGCCCAGAGGTCAAAGAGATGCTTGGAATATCCATACATGTTTAAAGGCTTCAGAGTACAGAGTTTCTCGTGGTCATCGCTAAAACCTTCTTTTCCGCTGCCGTAGGTAGCGGCTGATGATGCATAGATAAAACGTATTTGATGATTTAAAGCATATTCGCACAATCGTTGTGTGTAGCGGTAATTATTATCTAAAAGGAACTGAATATCTCTCTGCGTAGTATCCGAGCAGGCTCCCAGATGAATAATCGCTTCAATTTCGGCTCCTTTTCCTTCCATCCATAAAAAAAGCTCATCTTTTCCCAAAATCTCTACGAATTTTTTCCCGACAAGGTTTTTCCATTTATGCGAAGAGTCAAAATCGTCTACAACGATCAAATCATAAGAAGAATGTTCATTAAGATATCGGATGATGCAGGAGCCGATAAATCCGGCAGCACCTGTAATAATGATATAAGGATGATTGTGTGATCTCTTTGTTATATCCATGAATACCAATTCTGCTGTTTTCTAAAGATACAACAGAAAGGATAAAATTTTAGGCTATTAATGGAAACAGCTTTTCTTCTTCCCATACAAAAAAAGCTGCTGCCGCTTCCTGTCATGACGACATGATCAAAAGATTGCTGCAGCTGATGTTGGATAGTTTCCATTTGAGGGTTGATAGAAAAAGCAGCTGTTTGAAGATCATTATAAAAAACGGTTTTACCCAAAGAGTAGTTCTTTAATGCCTGTGAAAGGCTATGGGAAGGTTTTGGCAATCGAGAGTAGGTTTGAAACACAGTTTTCGTACATAGGCCAAAAGAGGGTACGGCCAGGAATCCTTCTAAAGGAATGGGCGCAATTGGAAAAAGATATTCCCCCCTGCTTTGACAAAAGGCTGCGCCTGAAGATAAAAAAAAGGCAACATCCGATCCTATCCGTGCAGCCAGATCTTTTAGCGAAAAATCGCTTAATGGAGAAGAAAACAGATGGTTTAACGCCCATAATACAGTGGCAGCATTACTGCTGCCGCCGCCTAGTCCTGCCTGCATGGGAATCATTTTAATATGTTCGATATGCAGAGGGGTAGAGATACCGGTATATCGGCGAAACAGCTCCACTGCCTGATAGATGAGGTTTTTCTCGTTCCATTTAAGAGAGGGGTCGCTGCAGACATAGCCATCTTTTTTCCTAAAAGAAAAAGACAAGCTATCTCCTAATGAAATAGCCTGCATAACTGATGCGATATTGTGAAAACCGTCCGATCGTTTTTCCACGACGTGAAAAAACAGGTTGATTTTTGCGGGAGAAAAAAAAGTATGCTTATTCAAGGTCTTTTTTTTCGTCTTCTTCTTTTGGCTCTTCTATTTTTTCTTTTGGCGCCACTTCCTTAACTGACGGCTGCCTGAGCTTGCTGTCAGGTAAAATTTCCAGTTTTACAGAAGTTTCAACACCTTCTTTTAAATGGATAGCGATATCATGGGTACCGAGACGTTTGATCCCTTTTCTTACGACGATATATTTTTTATCGACCTCATAGCCTTCATTTTTCAATAAATCGGCGATATCTGCTGCAGAAACGGAACCGTACATTTTTCCTTCCGGATCTACTTTTACCTGCGTAGAAATAATAACGCCTTCCAAGCGTTTTGCCATTTCCTCAGAATCTTTTTTATCCTGAATTGCTTTTTTCGCTCTTTCTTCCTGCAGGCGTTTCTGCATCCTTAGCGTATGTTCATCAGCGAAAACACCCATCTCCTGAGGGACCAGGAAATTACGGGCGTATCCTGATTTAACAGATACCACTTCGCCTGTTCTTCCCAAGCTTTCCACATCTTTCAATAGCAATATATTCTGTTTCATTAATCCTACTCCTCTGACTTAAATGGTAAAATGGCCATATGTCTGGCTCTTTTAATCGCTTTTTTCAGAATTTTCTGATGATAAAAGGAAACACCGGTAATTCTTCGAGGCAGTATTTTTCCTCTTTCTGTAACAAACTGGCACAGCGTTTCAATATCTTTATAATCGATATCAAGCATGCCTGCTCGACAAAAGGGGCATGTTTTTTTCTTTTTTGAAAATGCAAATCTCATTTTTCTTCTCCTTTATTTACTCTGTGGCAAAGATTTGAAGGTTAAGGTTTCTTTTATTTCTTTCGTTTCCAGCGTCATATATCTCATTAGATCTTCATGCAGCTGATAATCGCGGGACAGAAGATGCATTTTGTCTGTTTCCATTTCGAAATAGAGCAAATAATAGTAGCCTTCTCTTCTTTTATTAATTTCATAAGCAAGCCTTTTCTTCCCCATATCATGGATCTTCAGCACTTTTCCGCCTTTATCCGTAATCCCCTGGGTGATTTTATCAAGGGCTAATTTTCGAGCATTTTCCCCTAGGGTCGCGCTCAAAATGTACATCCCTTCATAAAGTCTGGTTCTGGATTTAGTCATTGTTTTTTTCCTCATTTTTATTTTTTCTATTTAATTGATTCATTGCCTTTTGGGCGCCTTCTCTCTGCCATATTTCCATCCCTTCTACAGCCGTATCAATAATTGCAGAAAGGCTCTCTCTTTCTTTTTCGTTAAACCGGCCAAGCACATAAGAGGCAAGGTCAGCCTGAAGATCCCTTCCGACCCCTATACGCAGCCGGCAGTAGGCCTTTGTGTGCAGATGATCTTCAATGCTCTGCAGCCCATTATGTCCGCCGCTGCTGCTCTGCATTCGCATACGGACCTCCCCAAAAGGGATATCAGCGTCATCGGCTATAATCAGCAATCGCTCTAAATCAATCTGAAAATAATTTTTACAGGCTATTACAGCCTGGCCGCTTTCGTTCATATATGTTGTAGGCTTGAAGAGATAAACGGTATCATTTTCTATTTTGACCATTGCAAGCTCTCCTTTGAGCGCATTTTCTTTTTTAAACTTGGCCTGATATTTATTAGCCAAGGCATCGACAGCCATAAAACCTACATTATGACGTGTCTTCTCATAAGTTTTGCCAGGATTTCCCAATCCAACTATCAAAAACGATTCCATCTATCTTTTAATGCTTAGCAATAATTACAGCGACCTGTTCCATTTTCTGCAGAGGAGTTACTCCGGCAGGAATAGATAGGTCCTTTAATTTTTTCGAATCCATGACTCCAAGGTCTTTAACATTCACTTCAAACACTTCCGGCAGATCTTTTATTAAGCAGCGAACCTTTAAGGAACGAAACACCTGTCTTAGAGTTCCTCCCAGTTTAATTCCCTGACATTCGTTGATGCCGATACATTCAATAGGAACGTTTACAGTCACTTTACCTTTTTCGGAAACCAGCAGAAAGTCCATATGGATAATATCGTAGCTTGTTGAATGATACTGAATATCTTTCAAAATTGCCTTTTGCTTCTTCCCGTCAATCTTCAAATTAAAAACCAAACTTGACAATCTTCCTTTGGGATGATTGCGAAGAATTTTTTCCATTTCAGCTTTGGAGACAAAAACATTTTTGTTTTCCCCTTCAGAACTATACAGATTGGCAGGGATATACCCGCTATTTCGTAATTTTTTTGTTTCCGATTTTTTTAAAATTTCTCGTTTGTTAATCGTAAGTTCCATGTAAGCTCCATTTTACATCTATTTGAATCATTTATTTTAAAGCTAAAATGGGTTTTTCGAAATAAAAAAATGCTATTGGCGCAAAAAAAGTGCATTAATCAAATTTTTTCATAGCATCCGCAAAAAGAGACGCTATAGAAATTACTTCAAGAGACAACTCATTTTCTTCAATTTTCACAGAATTTGTGGTAAAAATTTTTTCAATTCCATCGAATGCAACATTTTTTTTTGATAAAAAATGGGAAACAGCTGCATAAATACGCAAAGCCCCCTTTTTTTTCAGCAGTCTGGCCGCCTGGACAAGGGTGCTTCCCGTTGAACAGATATCATCGATGATAATAACGTCTTTTTGATTTACATCCCCGATCAGAGCCAGCGCTTTTGTTGTTCTTTCATCGATCCTGCGTTTATCGATCATAGCGATATCCCCCTTGAGTTCCTGTGCCAGATTTCTTGCCAGCTGTTTGCTGCCGATATCCGGTGAGACGATTACAGGATTATGCAAAGAAAGAGCCCGTAAATTTTTTGCAAAAATCTCCTTTGCATGGAGATGATCGACAGGAATGGTAAAAAATCCTTCGACCTGAGGGGTATGCATATCCAGGGTGATCAGATGGCCAACCCCGCTTTTTTGCAAAATATCGGCCATAACTCTTGCAGAAATCGGCTCGCCGTCTTTATTTTTCCGGTCCTGACGCGCATAACCAAAATAAGGAAGGGCGGCGACAATTTTTTTAGCAGCTTTTCTTTTAAGGGCATCGACTAACAATAAAAGTTCAAACAGGTATTTATGTGGCTGCATGGCGATAGACTGAACAACAATCACTGTTCTATCGGTTACATCGCTATTTACCTGCAGGCCGATTTCTCCATCCGGAAAATCAAAAAAATCCACTTTTCCCAAGGAAAAGTTCGCGATTTTTGCAATAGCTTCCGTTAAAGGAAAATGAGAACGGCCGGAAAAAACAATTGGATTTTTTAACATGGATCAAATGGCTGGGGTGGAAGGATTCGAACCTCCGCATGGCGAGACCAAAACCCGCTGCCTTACCGCTTGGCGACACCCCAATTCTTTTATTATTGATGCTATGATTGTAAGCAGAGGGACGAATTTTAATCAAGAATAGGCTTATTTTTCTCTTCTGTTTTTTCTAAAAGATCTTTTTTTACTTCGATCGATTGTGTGCTTTTAGGTTTTTCTTTAAATCCCAAAATATTGATAAAGCTTTTTCTCTCTCTTTCTACGATACTTGTCCCTTCGTCTTTTTTCTGGTGTTTATTTTGATAATGGATCATATGCCCGTTCTCATCTTCGATCTCATACTCTAAAACAATAAAATAAGAAAATTCATTTTTCCTACAGATCTTTTGCGCTCTTTCTATGACCTGGGAGGACATGTCTGCAACGGGGTCCTGACTGGCCATGAGAGGGCCGCATAGGGTAAAAAAAAATGTTATAGCCAGTAGATAGCGCCT
>CAZULH010000075.1:0-6217 GCA_964621105.1 uncultured bacterium | reverse complement strand
AACGCTAAAATCAATTCGATTTTTTTGCAATCACGGGTTGCTTCTTTTGTATCATTAAAAGCTTTTTGCACATGAACAGGACATTTTGAAAGATCGCCGATCGCATCGAGCTTGACGCCCTCTCTGATCAGTCTTTCCCTTTGTTCATGGAGGTAGACCTCAAAAATATGCATCAGCTCCTCTATCTCTTTGCTGGAACGCGCCCAATTTTCTGTTGAAAATGCGTAAACGGTCAGCACCTTTACCCCAAGTTCGGAAGCGGCCCTGACGATTTTTGTCAGCACACATGCTCCTTCCCAATGGCCGGCAGATGTTGGAAGGCCGTGATTTTCCGCCCAGCGGCGGTTGCCGTCCATAATAAAGGCCATATGAGCGGGCACATTATTAATATCAATTTTTTTAAGCTGTTCCTCTGAATAGATCAAGTTAGCTGGGGCTTCTTCTGTTTTACATGTAGTTTGAAAAAACATTGCATACCGACTTTTTTATCAAGAGTAGTTCTTTAAAAGAAAAAACGCATGCTTTTTTGAACGTTACAAAAAAATATATTGAAGAAGATAAAAAAAAAATTATATTACATTTTTTTTCTAATTTCCATTAAAAGAATTTCCCTAGACAGAATCTAAAAGAATTCATTATGCTATTCTTTCATGACAAATCATTAACCTATAAGAGGAAAAATGCAAAATCGAAAGCGTTGGCAACTTTTATTGATATTGATCGTTGTAGCCCTTACCGTTTATAATATATTACCTACGGTCTTTTATTACACGAAACCCCTTAAAGATCCAATCGGGCCTAAGCAGGCAGAATCTGTCAGTTATTCCGTAGCCAAACGTGTTAATGCATTAGAAAATGATTCCGTCAGCTGGCTTTCCTCTTACTGTTCCCTATTAAAGCTTAAGCCTCAAAAAATTTATATTCACCCGAACAACCCCCAATTGATCGAACTGTCTTTTCCAAATGAAAAAGAAGCGAATATTTTCCGTAAGCTTTTCCCTAGGGCCGGCGCGCTGATCCCTTTTGTGCCCGCTCAGCTTAGCTTAAGCTATCAGGACAAAGAAACCGAACCGAAAAAAGTACATGTACAAAGACAAGTCCCCTTGCAGTTTCAAATGCAGGACCTGTCAAAATATTTTTCTTTTTCAAAAAAATTCAATGGCAGCAGCCAGTTATCAGAAAGCTACCAGAAGGTACTTTTTGACAGGGCGGCTCATATCGCTTTTGCTGTGGGAGGACCCAGCGAACCGGCCCTTATGATTCAATCTATCACGGAAAATCCAAAGAATCCCGCTTCCGGCGATTTTGTTTTATCATTGGCACATGACATTGTCGATATCAATAAAACGCTCAAAGACCAGCCGAAAATAGCCAAACGCTTTTATGCCAATTTTTCACAAAATGCCTTCGCAAAAAATGCTTCTCTTATTGACAGCTATCTTCAAGCATTAGCCAATGAAAAAAGCCAGGTACGCCAAAATCGCATCAGTTTGGAAAATCAGCAAAAAGAACTTAAGGCATCTAAAGGATATGAAGAAGAGGAACTTTCGCAAAAAATCGTATTGATCAAAAGAAAAGAAGAAGTTCTTGCAAAAGCGGAAACAATTATAAATGCCAATAAAAATTCTTTTACCAGCGGACAGATCCCTTTAGACTTCCCCTCTGTTTATTCGCAAATTCAACAAACCTATTTAAAAGATCTAAGCCAATCGATTATTCCTATTGCCATCAATGCAAAAAACCCTGTTATTGATCAAATCATTGTTGATTATTCTAATAATACAATCTTTTTCAAACCGCATCAGGATATTGTTGCCTATAAAAAATCCTTGTCATCTGAAAAAAAGGCTAATTTAGAACAGCTGATTATTAATGAAATTGCCAAAATCTCCCGTCTTAGCGATGAAGTTATTCTTCCGCAGGCTGAAGAATTTGTCGTTTCCTTAGATCAGCTAAGCAATAGCAGTAGCATGCTGATCATGGACCTGGCGCAAATAGCCAAAGTTCAGGCAAATCAGCTACAGAATGTATTAACCACCTATTGGCATCCCAAACATCCTGAATTAGTAAAAGAATCTTTTCCCGTTTATGATTATGCAACTTATCAGACCCTTTCTGAAAGCCAGAAAAAACTCTGTCTTGTGATCTATTCGCCTATTTATGATTCTGCTTCTCCGATGCAGGGAATGAAAAACAGTTCTCTTTATGTTATTGCTAAAGGCTTAGACAGAATCCTGCAAAAATATCAATCAAACCTGCAGTCCGATCTTGGCAAACAGCTAATGGAAGATTTTCAACAGCTGCAGACTCTTCTGCAGCAAAATGGATTTGTCGGCTATCCTGGAACTTCCCTATCTACCAATTCTGCTTTTGCTAATGATTTTGTCTTTGAAAAAGATGACTATTATCAAATGCTTGTCGCAGCTACCCGCGAGAATTTTTCTGTTCACGGCTCTAAAAAATATGGTGTGTTAGAATTTACCAATGTCGAACAGCGCATCCTTACAGAAAATAAAATCGATACGTTAATCCACGAAGATCTTCTCAAATGGAAAGATGACTATCAGGCAGCACAGGTAAGCATGATGCCTTATGCCAAATATGAAGTACCGCCTCCTACCAAAAGCCCGTTATGGAATAACTTTGTCCTTAGCACAAAAAAATTCTTCCGCGGCGATGATCGAAAAATCCTACATTGGGGGCTTGACCTTTCCGGAGGAAAAACCGTACAGATCGAATTACGCGATCAGAACAACCGTCTGGTTAAAGATGAAGCCGATCTAAAGCAAGGCGTCAATGAGCTCTATAATCGTGTAAACAAAATGGGCGTATCTGAAGTCAATATCCGCGCCGTCGGCTCAAATATCGTTCTAGATTTTCCCGGTTCGCAAGGTCTTTCTGCCAGTGAACTGGTGAAAGCCTCAACGATGTATTTCCATGTGGTCAACGAAAAATTTACCCCCAATAACCCCGATCTTTCCGAACACATCAACCGCTTTTTACAGGAAGTTTGGAATGAAGCCGTCGTCACAAACAATAAAGATGTAGAAAACATCAATTCGATCGCTTATGCCCATTTGTATGGCGAATCTTTGAATGAAGAATTTGTTCAGCCGCGATCGGAATCAGCAAAGGTCTTATATGATAACGGCCTCCGTTTAGCTTCGCAAAACAGCGGCGCTCACAGCCTCTTTAATGATTCGCTCAATAAAATTGCGGTCTTTAAAGGCAAGAATTTCTCACAATGGGAAGGCCAGACACATCCTTTATTAATCGTATTTAATAATTATGCGTTAGACGGCCCGCAGCTGACCAATATCCACGGCGCCTATGACCCTGCCAAAGGCAATTATTTAACATTCGAAGTCAAAGGCTCTTATACCAACAAGCAAAATCAAAAAGTTTATCCACGCGAAGACCTTTATGCTTGGACATCACATTTTTCCAAAGATCGAATTACCGGCACTGAACTGGAAAATTATTCCCGCCATAAAGGATGGAGAATGGCCGTTGTTCTCAACGACTACATCATCAGCTCTCCTCATTTGGAAGAAGCGATCAGGGACAGCGCCCGTATTACCGGCAGCTTTTCGCAAAGAGAGGTCAATCAGCTTGTCGCCGACCTAAAAGCCGGCTCTTTAAGCTTTACACCGAAAATCCTATCCGAAAAAAATGTCAGTCCGGAACTCGGGAAACAAGAGCGTATGCGAGGAATTATCGCAACCGGATGCTCTCTGATTTTTGTTATTTTGGCAATGATCAGCTACTATCGCTTTTCCGGATTGGTTGCTTCCGCAGCTGTTTTATTCAACCTCTTGATGATGTGGGCAACCCTGCAGAACATCCAGGCAACGCTTACCCTTGCAGGTATTGCCGGCGTTATCTTAACTGTCGGTATGGCTGTTGATGCCAACGTCTTGGTCTTTGAACGTATACGTGAAGAATTTGCCGTATCCAAAAGACTGGCGTCTGCCGTACAGATCGGATATAAAAAAGCTTTCAGCGCAATTTTCGACTCGAATATTACAACAATTATTGCCGCTATTATTTTATTAAATTTCGATGCGGGGCCTATTAAAGGATTTGCGATCACCTTAATTATCGGTATTGCCTCGTCCATGTTCTCCGCTCTTTTTATGACACGTTATTTTTTTGCCGGCTGGGTAAAAAATCCCAAGCACCAAAGCCTGAAGATGAACAACCTGATCAAATCCACCAAATTCAATTTTCTGAAAAAAGCAAAATATACGATTTCTTTTTCTGTTCTCTTAATTTTGGTCGGCGGTTATTTTCTCGTTTCTCAGAGAAATACCATCTTCGGCATGGACTTTACCGGCGGGTTTTCCTTAAACATTGAGCTTCAAGAACAGCCGAACACCGAATATCGCAATGTTGTCGAACAGGCTTTATTAAAAGCCGGTGCGGCCCAGCAGGACTTTCAAATACGCGAACTCAATCCGGCCAATAATATCCGTATTCTCTTCGGAGAATCTATGGAGCAGGAAGGACGCCCTTTTTATAAGTTACCACTAGAAGAAGATAATAAAAACATCACCTATTCCTATGAGAATAATCCAAGGATCGCATGGGTAGTTTCTGCCTTGCAGAAACAGGGGCTGACCATTCAGAAGCAGTCGTTATTGCAGTTAGACAGTTCATGGACCGTCATGAGCGGCCAGATGTCAGACACAATGCGTAACAGCGCTCTGTTAGGTCTACTGATTGCCTTTATCGCAATCTTTGCCTATATCACCTTCCGCTTTGAGTTTACCTATGCGACAAGCGCGATATTATGTTTGTTCCACGATGTTCTCATCACGATAGGGGCAGTTGCTATTTTGCATGCTTTGGGTCTCGGCGTTCAGATCGATTTACATACGATTGCCGCTTTGATGACCATCATCGGCTATTCTTTGAACGATACGATCATTATTTTCGACCGTATCCGCGAAGATGTCAAAGGCATGCGAAAACAAAGCTTTGCCGAAATAGTCAACCATGCGTTGAATATAACGCTTAGCCGTACGACCATTACTTCCGGCACCACTTTGCTGGCGCTGTTGGCTCTGGTCTTTATCGGCGGGCCTACCATTTTCAACTTTGCCCTGGTGATGACAATCGGTGTAGCCTTTGGAACTTTCTCCTCCCTATTCATCGCTTCGCCGTTAATGTTGTTCTTCCATAAGTGGGAACTGAAAAAAGAAGAAAAAACAGCTTTAAATACAAAATAGCCGATTATTCTTTCTTTTATATAGGAAGAAATTTTACATGAGCAATTTAATACAAAATTGCTAATAATGAAGCATTATGGGTAAAGAACAGCCATTTCAGCATGTTGATGATGTTAACTGTGTCGAACCTATTTGGATTTATCCTAAAAATGATCCCGAACTGGTTAAAAGTGTAATCAAAGAATTTAACATTCACCCTGTAACTGCGCAGGTCCTTGTTTCCAGAGGATTTGAATCCTTAAAAGAAATCCATAATTACCTTTATGCCAAACTCCCTAACCTTTATTCCCCCGATCTTTTCCGCGATATGGACAAAGCGGTTGCGCGTATTATTCAGGCAAAAAAAAATAAGGAAAATGTTTTAATCTACGGCGATAATGATGTAGACGGCATGACGGCAGCAGCCTTATTAACCGAATTTTTTCGCATTATCGGCATTAATGTTTTCTATTACGTGCCCAACAGCTCTATTCAGAAAAAAGGGATCATCTACGACGGGCTGGAATACGCCCTGCAGCAAAAATGTTCGTTAATCATTACTGTCGACTGCGGGATTACGGCCACTGAAGAAATTAAAGATATCGTTGCTAAAAATGTCGATGTCATTATTACCGACCACCATGAGCCCACCTCTAAAATCCCCCATTGCGTAGCTACATTAAACCCCAAACTGATCAACAGCTCCTATCCCAACAGGGATATCACAGGCGTCGGCGTCGCCTTTAAGCTTGCCCATGCTTTAATCAATGAGCTGATCGAAGAACACCACATGCAGCTGAAGAATGTCGATCTGAAAAACTTTCTCGATCTTGTCGCCTTAGGGACGATCGCCGATATGGGCGCCCTTTTAGATGAAAACCGCATCCTCGTAAGGTACGGCCTGATGCAGCTTAGAAAAACAAAGAGAATCGGCCTGTTAAAACTTTTTCATGTCTGTGAGCTCGATCATCACCAGTTAACACCTGTCGATATCGCCTCTAAGGTCG
>CAZULH010000074.1:0-6243 GCA_964621105.1 uncultured bacterium | reverse complement strand
CCGTCTTTGGTAAAGGTCACATCGCCATATGTTGCGCTTTGCCCCGACGGATTGGATAAAACAGGGGGAATAAAACACAAAGAACTAATTGTTAAAAACTTACAGCAACCCTCTAAATAGAGCCCTTTTAAAGACATTTTTCCTCTCCTCTTATATAAGGAGAAATAACAAAATTTCTGCAAAAAGGAAAGTCTTTATTTTAACTTCTAATAAGAAGCTATAATACTAGCATGGAATTGTGACTTATGTTTTTTGCTATTGGTATGGGGCTGACTAAACCGAAAACCCCAATCAAGACGCGCCGTTATATAAGTGTTTAAATTATACCTAAACCCCGGTCCTGCAGACGCTAACGCAGAAGCATTGCGGTTTTCAATATTGGGATCGGCTGTCCATACTTTTCCATAATCAACAAACGCTAAAAACTGGATTTCTCCTAAAGATTTTTTCTTTGCTTTTTTTATGGTAAAAGCAGGAAGACGAATTTCATTTTTTATAAGAACGCCTTCATCTCCGATAATTTCATTCTCATAATAGCCTCTAACATACTGATAGCCGGCTATGGACATTTCTTCGGAAGGCAAAAGCCTTGCTGTTGACAGCTGCATGCTGGCCTTAAAATACCAGGAAAACCCATAAAATAAACGGGCCAGCCTTTCTAAAAAGAATTGCGAATAGACATAGTCGGCTTTAGCTTTAGCCCTGTCTTTGCGAAAGGCATGATTGGTATTATGCGGGGTCATATTTCCGGGGCTTCCTACAGCCCTGAGGCCAAAAGTTGTAACACCGGCTGAATCTCTCACCTGTCCATCATAAGTAATAAGAAACTGAGAAACTTCAATGTAATTATTAAAAACGGAATTTGCTAAAAAGGACAAAAAGTTATTGGTGCGTTTAAAGTCGTAGCCCAAAGTAAACTGATGATGAATCTTCCATTTGATAAACGGCATGAGATATCTGCCGCATAACTGCCAGCTTTTTCCGGCAAGATGAAGCTGCGGATCATCTTTACTATCTGTATGGGAATAAAAACCGAAAGCTTGAAGACGATGCCGCCAAGGTAAAAAAATCTGATAGCTGGCGGAATGGGAATACCATTCTTTGGGGTTCTGCGCCATAGTAAACTGATAATTGAGCTCCTGATTGTCCAGCATAAATGCCTGGCCCCAGTTAAACCCTATAAAGAAACGGTTGACGCCAACAGTTTGGTTTCCTGTATTTTCATATCCGACGTAAGGACGAAGAGGAAACCTGTCCTGTGTTTTTAATAAAATATCCGTTTCTCCGAGATTTTTTCCTTTTTCATAAATCAGGTTCGTTGAATAAAAAGAATGCGAATTAATCCAGGATAAATCAGAGATCATCGGATCTGCCTGAATAAAAGCCCCTTTTTTTGTTCGGATCTGTTTAGCAATTTTTTTGTTGGAAAAATATTTAGCGCCTTCTGCTTTTACATCGCCCATTCGTGCAATTAATACAACGATTACTACTTTTCCGCCGGAAATATTCTGGTTGGGCTTCAAGGAAACAACGACAAGGGGGTATCCCTTTTCCTGATAATATTCTTCGATGTCATGAGTAAGCATACTTAATCTTCTCACGGTAACCGGCTGACCGATATATTCTTGCAGCTCGCTTTCTAAATTAAGTTTCTGCGGAACATAAAGTTCTTTAGAAAAAACAATATTGCCTTTGTATGAAGAGCTGATACTCTCATTGTGCGCAATAAGAACAATCTGTTTTAGCTGCTCAACCAATACTTGATTATCATCACTGATTTTCTGCTGCGGTTCAAAATCATCAATGATTTTTCCGGGAGTTTTTTTAGGTTCTTTGGGGATTAGGGTATCGAACTTCTCCGGAGGTTCCCCGAAGAGGGTTGCACAAAAACAAAAAATTATAAAGCCAAAACGTTTCATTATCTTCCATAATATCTGTATCAAAAAAAAATTTCTATTATTTTTTATTTAAAAAGGCAATAGGCTGACCAAACAGACAGCGCGTCTCGATTTTTTCTTTTGAATTTTTCAAAATATCTTCGGAGATTTTTATCTTATTATGCTTAAACAACAAAACGATAGTAGAGCCTCCAAAAGCAAAATAACCTTTTTCATCCCCTTTTTGATAAGAACGGTTAGGAAAAAAAGTTTGACAGATGCTTCCCACATAAGTTGCCCCGACCTCTACAAATAACACTTCCTGAAAAACTCCCGAATGCAAATGCGTAATCATCCGTTTGTTTTCAGATAAAATCGACGGCCGTATACGAAGCGCTATCGGATTAACCGAATACAAGCTTCCATTAATATACGCTGATTCTGAAGGGATGCAGTCAAGGGGAAAATGGAAACGATGATAGTCAACAGGACTAAGCCTTGCGATTATCATCGCTCCATTTTCATAAAGATTTATCAAATTGTCATTTTGCAAAAAATCTTTCAAGGAAAACTTTTTTCCTTTGATATAAAAACCTTCTTCTTTAGAGATATCCTCAAAGGCTAAATATCTGGCATCGGCAGGCGCGACGATACAATTGGCATCCGTAGCAATCGGTCTTTTTTCTTTTTTTAATTTTCGGATAAAAAATTCATTAAACGATGTAAATTCTTCGACTTTTTTTTCAAAATCTTCTGTTTCAATCTGATATTTTTTAATAAATGGCCGGATCTTTCTTTTGGAAAAAGAACGTTTTTGCATCCATCCATACAATTTGGAGGCAAAAGGAGATTTTGCGATAAAAAATAAAATAATCGGCGCAAATATTTTTGAGAAAAAACCTTTCCCATAAAGAAAGACTAAAGCCTTTTTAGCAATGATCTTTTCAGGAACTATCTGTTTTTTTTCACGATCGTAAATCGACAATATTTTGGACATGCTTTATAAAAACCGTTTTCAGTTTTTACTGTAACAGCTGCTCAATATTTTTGCACTCAGATCTTAAAAGAGAATATAAGCACAGATCAACAAACCGTCCTTTAAAAAAAGCGCCCTTACGTAAAATGCCTTCAAAAGAATAGCCGCATTTCTGAGAGACTGCAATAGCTGCACGATGATAATCAGGAACTAATAGCTGCAGCCTGTCGATATGATAGGAAGTAAGTAAATAAGAAGAAAAAAGAGTAAGGGCCTCCTGCATATAGCCCTTGCCACGGTCTTCCTGTTGAAAGATCGCAAAATTTATCTGAAAACATTCAGGCAGATGAACTTTTTCATACCAGATCATTCCAATGATCCGATCTTTTTTATCAATGACAAGATAGATCCCGCCATTTTCATCTAGAAGCCCTGTTTCATAGAACTTCTTTTTAAATTTGTATTCAGACCCTAAATCCTGCGGAAAAAATTCAAACTGCAGGCGTAAAGATTCCCGATAAGAAAAAAATTCTTTCAAATCTCCTTCTTTAAGGGGGCGTAAAAAAATCGATCGTCCTTTAAGCATAAACCCAATATCACAATATAAAAGAATCCGATAATAGCAATTTTTTAATTAATAGAAAATTAAATCAAGAAGCATAGAGAATAAAATAATTATTTTACACCTCAAAAAAAATCTTGTCCAAGCCACACAGCTATAAAGCCAATTCATTCTCGTCACCACAAACCATTTGTTATCAGCTACTTATATTTTTAACGCACCTTAAGAGCCTTAAGTTCAGCCCCTTCCTCTCTTGATTCCCTTTTCTTGAATAGAATGTAAAAATTTGATAAAATAGTGAAAACTTCTAGGAAATGGCTATGATTGGAATCATCAAAAAGATCTTTGGCACCGCTCAAGGACGTTTATTAAAGAAATATTCGAAAATTGTTGATCAGATCAATCAGATTGAATTGGAATACCAAAAACTCTCTGAGGCAGAACTGGTCCAAAAAACGCAGGAATTTAAATCCCGTTTGCAACAAGGTGAATCTTTGGACTCCTTATTACCAGAGGCTTATGCGGCTGTAAAAAACGCCTGCCGTAAGCTCTGCGGAACAGAGATCCATGTATCAGGGTATGATCAGAAATGGGACATGGTTCCCTACGATGTTCAAATGCTGGGGGCTATCTGCTTGCATTTTGGCAATATCGCAGAGATGCAGACCGGCGAAGGCAAAACCCTTACCGCTTCTATGCCATTGTATCTTAACGCCTTAACGGGAGAGGCCGTCCACCTGGTAACTGTTAACGATTATCTGGCCAAAAGGGACTGCCAATGGATCGGCGTTGTCTTTAAAAAACTGGGACTTTCCGTAGCAGCCCTGACCAATGACGTGCCTCCGCAAGAAAGAAAAGCTGTTTATGAAGCGGATATCGTATATGGCACAGCCTCTGAATTCGGCTTTGATTACCTTCGCGACAATTCCATGGCCTCTTCAAAAGAACAGCAGTGCCAGAGAACCCCCTATTTTGCCATCGTCGATGAAATTGATTCGATCCTTATCGATGAAGCGCGCACCCCTTTAATTATTTCCGGACCGGTTCCTGAAAGCAGACAAATGTATGATCAGCTCAAAGTACACGTTTCTACTGTTGTGCGTCTACAGAGAGACCTATGCAACCGCTTAGCTTCAGAAGCACGCAAAACATTAGATCAATACAACCTTCTTAGCGAAACCCCTGAAAAACCCTCCTTAAACAAAGAAGCGAAAAAACAGGTCAATGAAGCCTTTCAAAAATTATGGCTGGTCAGCAAGGGCACTCCTAGAAATAAAATATTAAAACGTATCCGCGAAAATCCGGATCTTCGCTCAGAAGTAGAAAAAATTGAGACCTTTTACTATTCCGAACAAAACAAAGAAGACAAAAGCAAAGCCCTTTCCCAGCTGTTTATTATCATTGATGAAAGAGCCAGTGAATATGAGCTTACAGATCGCGGAATTGGAGTTTGGATAGAAACCGCTTCTGCAAAAGAGGGCAATGACGACTTTGTTATGTTTGATTTAGGCTATGAATATGCCAAAATCGACCAGGACAACTCGCTTTCTGAAGAAGAGAAAATACAAAAGAAAAACTCGATTCGTGAAGAAGACGCCAAAAGAAAAGAACGCTCTCACAACCTGCGTCAGCTTTTCCGCGCCCACCTTCTAATGGAAAAAGACGTTGATTATATCGTACAAAACAGTCAGATCATCATTATTGATGAAAATACAGGAAGGCCTCAGCCGGGAAGGCGTTTTTCCGACGGCCTCCATCAGGCGATCGAAGCAAAAGAAAGCGTTACCATTCAGGGTGAGACGCAAACCTATGCGACAATTACCCTGCAGAACTATTTCCGTATGTATGAAAAAATGGCGGGTATGACAGGAACGGCTATTACGGAAGCACAGGAATTTAAGGAAATTTATAAATTAGAAGTTGTAGAAATCCCCTCTTACTGTCCCTGCAACCGTGAAGATATCGATGATGAGATCTACATGACGGAAAGGGAAAAATATATCGCTATATTAAAAGAAATTGCAGCGGTGCATAAACAGGGAAAACCCATCCTGATCGGCACCGAATCCGTTGAAATTTCTGAAAAATTATCCAGAATCTTAAAACAAAATCACCTCCCTCATATCGTTTTAAATGCCAAGAACCATGAAAGTGAAGCGGAAATTATTGCTAACGCCGGCCATAAGGGCGCTATTACCTTAGCGACCAACATGGCAGGCCGGGGAACAGATATTAAATTATCTGGAGAAACAAAAGTCCTTGGAGGGCTGCATGTAATCGGAACAACCCGCCATCATTCAAGAAGGATCGACCGCCAGCTGCGCGGCCGTTCAGGAAGATTAGGAGATCCAGGCTCCTCCAAATTTTTTGTATCTTTTGAAGACTCTCTGATGCGCTTATTTGCATCGCCGCGGCTAACCTCGATGCTGCAGCGGTACCGTCCTCCTGAAGGAGAGCCTATTTCCGCCAAGATTTTAAACAAGTCCATTGAAACCGCTCAAAAGCGTGTCGAACAAAGAAACTATACGATCCGCAAGCACACGCTGGAATATGATGATGTCATGAACAAACATCGTCAGGAGATTTATTCTTTTCGCAATGAGCTCCTACATTCAGATGCTCCCCTGCAGTTAGCGAAAGAAGTCATCGGTTCTGTCTGTCAATTGCAGGCAGCCTCTTATTTTATCGATCGGTCCGTACCTGAGCAATGGAATCCCAAAGGCTATCAAAACTGGCTGATGACCCATTTTCCTATCACTTTTGAAGAAAAGGATTTTGATAACGATTATATTACCTTAGAAGAAATTCAGAAAAAAACTACGCAGAGA
>CAZULH010000073.1:0-6332 GCA_964621105.1 uncultured bacterium | reverse complement strand
TCATGTTCCGGCTCCCTCATATAGGAATGATAAGCAATATAATTATACTGCTGTTTTCGATAATTTTTTATTTGTTTCATATTTGTAATATTATCCCATTTCAAATGATGGATTTTACATTGATCCGTCATCAAAAGAGCATAATTAAAATAAATTTCATATTCAGAAGCTGAGGATGCATACAGCTCTTTTTGATCGATGCAATGACAAAAAGCCTTCCAGAATTCTTTTTTATGATAGCTTTCAACCGTTTCAAATAAGGAATCTAAAACCGGCTTTTGAAATACCATGCAATGGGTAATTCCTGAATAGTTTTCATGTACCTTTTTAAAAAATGGGAGAAATTTTTTAGCATGGGCAAAATAGGGCTTATGATATTCAATGCCGGTATTAAAATAAGCTCCCCCGGTATTTTGATTAATCATTTGTGTCGGATTTAAAAAAATCACATCGGCATCAACAACAAAAAGATTATCAGAAATATCCGGAATGACATACATCGAATAGAACTTTAACAACTGCTGAATCAGCCAACCCAAACGATTTTTTTTATTATGCAAATAGGCTTCTGCCTGCTCCTTATCCTGAAAAAGCTCATAGGCCAAATCCTTCTTTGTAAAAGGAAATTTCGATTCAGGGAACCACTCGGCTTCATCTGTCAGTTTATTTTTTGAGACTACAATAATGCGGTTAATGTTTTCATGATGTTTGCGCAAGCTTTTAATACACATATCAAGAGTTAGCAAATCTTTTTCCGTACAGGGAATAACCACATCCATCGGGGTAGAAGAAAAGGTGTATTTTTCTGCTTGCAGCCCAAGAGTGCATATGCAGCAAAGTAAAAGTATTATCTTTTTCATTAAAGCTCCTTTAACAGCTGTTGATTAATTTTTACATGGATTCCATCAATAATGATTTGTCCCTTTTCCTTATGAAAGGAATAAGGATAAATTTGCACAGCATAATCAGAGATCAGGCTTATGCATAATGCATAATTTGATTCCCCGTGTATGATACAATCAAAAAGAGACAGGGCAAAAAAATCTTCAATAACATGAATTCGATCATGGTTGATAGACCGCCGGCAGTCAAAGAGCACGTCTTCGTGTTCAAAACGCTTCTCATACCCCTGTTTTAATCGAACAGGATCGGGATCATCGGTAAAAAGAAAAACATACAAAGGTTTTCCTTTTACAATTCTACAGATTTTTTCAAGCTGTTCGTAATAAAAAGAATCCGGCAGGAATTTTAACGGAAAGCTAAGCAGAGTCGGCGGCGTATCGTGATAGCCTCCTTTCCTCATATGGATAGCAACGCTTATACGATCATTAGGAAAGTCCCATCTCGGCAAAGGGTTTCGCGGCTGAATTATTTTTTTTAGTTCTTTAATAAACCCTTTATCCTCCCAATCAATGGGAAAATACTCCCATTTTCCGCCTGCAAAACTAATGCAATTTTCTTTTTCCCATTGAGATTCAGGAAAATAGGGAACAAAGAACAAAACATCTTTATCCTGATGTTTTTCAATCCTTGCCGGATTAACCAATTTCAAAGTCTTTTGAAAATACTGCTGCGGTAAAAATGCATCGGACTTTTCATAATTGGAAATCATAAGTTCTTCAGAATGTATAAAAGATTTGTATAGAAGAGGAACACCGTATTTATAAGAAATCCATTTAGCATGATAATAAGACATGAGATTGTCGCCAAATCTGCCTGGACTCAGCTCATAAGTGACATACGGCATAGCCGCTGTAAATTTCCATATTGCCAACAAGACAATAACCATTTTGCCTATTTTCATTTCTCACTCCTGCAGATATTTCGACTGTACAAATATGGCGACTCCCTGCCAATCCGACCGTCCCCAAATAAAAACAAGCGTAAAACCCCGATTGGTAAGAAAATCATATAAATTTTTAAACAAAGTCATTCCCTTTCGAAATTCCTGAAAATGGATGCATGTTGAAATAACTTTCACATTGGCTAGAATATCGGTAGCATTTTGTAAAATGGTCAATTCGGTCCCTTCCGTACTCAAAGCAAGATAATCAACTGACAAAACCCCCTCTGTCTCTGTCCAATAATTTAATGTCGTACAGGGAACCATCGTTGCTTTATCCTGATAATCTCCTGTCCGTTCTAAATCCTGAGGGAAAACAACATTTTTCAAATTATCGGCTAAAATGGAAGAAGCCTCCGGAAGGTTTTCACTCATGTTAAAAACCGTCGTCCCAACATGATCAAAAAGAGCTAAATTATATGTTTTTATTGTCGATAGATTTTTAAATTTAGCTTGAAGCTCTTGAAAGAATAATTGATGGGGCTCAAAACAATAAATTTTCGCCTGCGGCCATTTTTCCCTCATCCGAAGAACATTTGTCCCATGGCAGACCCCTGCCTCCACAATTACAGGATTAGAAGGCAGATAGACGCCGGCAAAATGCAAAGCATCAATATCATTTGCACAAATCCATGGAAGATCTGAGAGCCATGTCGGCTGAGCAAAAAAAAGAGAGGGTAGCAGAAGAAAAAAACCGATGATAATCTTGTTCATTTTTGTCCTTTAAACTTATGTGTAAAGTTAAAATTCCTATTTGCAAAAAAAGATTCGTAATTTAAAAGATCAAAATTTAGTTTTCAATAATTTTTATCTATTTTTAATTTTTGGAGAGCAAAAAAAAAGAACTCATTGAAAAAATATTTTTATTTTTTTATTGTGCTTTCCTTAATTTTAAGGAGAATATTTATGCTTGCCCGATTATGTGTTTTATTTTTTTGTTTTGTTCAATGTTATAGCTTTGCTGAATCGCCGACAACTTACTTAGAAGGCCGCCTGCCATCTTCAAACGGAAGATATGAAACGTTTAAAACAGCTCTCCAGCTATTGTCTAAAAGAAACGTTAAAACCATTGTGGAAACGGGAACGGCGCGATGCGGCGATACTAACTTCGATGGCGATGGAGGATCAACAATTCTTTTTGGACATTGGGCAACGGCCCATCAGGCAAAAATGTATTCCGTCGACATTTCTCCACGCCATTTGGAAATTGCCCGAGCAGTTACAAAACCTTATTGGAACAATCTGGAATTAGCGCTTGATGATTCCGTTCATTTCTTAAAGCACTTCAACGGCACCATCGATTTTTTGTATTTAGACAGTTACGATTATGATGAAAACAATCCGCTGCCGCCTCAAGAACACGCATTAAAAGAAGTTTTAGCCGCTTATGACAAACTCACAGACACCTCTATCATTATGATCGACGACTGCAACATTCCCGGAGGAGGAAAAGGCAAAAAGGCAATTGAATTTCTAGAAAATGTCGGTTGGAAGCGAATCGTTAACCGTCATCAAGTCATCTTGATAAAAAAATAATGCCCATGAAAACAATCCTCGGTTTTTTATTGTTATTAAGCTCCCTGTTCGCAAAGCAGCTAACGCAATGGCAAAACACCACCTATCTATGGGACTTTGCGCTGCTTACCGCCTGTGATATAGGGCCAGATCCCAATCCGGTCCAATATTTTATAAATTGGCCTTATTTTAATCAAAAAGCCTACATGAATATCCATCATAATGATTGGGTCTTTATACAATGCCGCTACTTAAAAAGGTTTGCCGAACAGGTCCTGCCTTCGATTCAGGTGCCCTTTGTTATAATCATTGGAGATGGAGATGAGACTTTTCCTGATGACTGTCCCAAAAGCTTTGATGTAGAAGAGTTCCTTTCTCATAAAAACCTGATTCATATTTTTGCCCAAAATAACGCTTATAGGGGCAAAAGTGCCAAGGTAACATCTATTCCCATCGGCATGGATTTTCATACGGTCGCCTATAAAGGAGAAAACGGAGGCTGGGGGGTAAAAGGGACCCCGATTGAACAAGAAGAAGTATTACAGAAACTTCTTAAAACACTCCTGCCTACCAATCAAAGAAAAATGAAGGCCTTTGTAGATTTTCAATGGTCTGACACCATGCATGGAGATAAAAAAAGATATCTTCAGTTTGGGGAAGACCGCACCTCTATTTTTCATCGTTTATTGCCCACCGGTCTTATCGATCACGGTCAATGGATGAAACGTTCTGATCTTTGGAAAAAAAAGGGAACGTATGCTTTTTCCATTAGTCCCCATGGCAATGGCCTTGACTGCCACCGAACATGGGAAGACCTGGTGCTGGGATGCATTGTCATTGTTAAATCATCGCCGCTGGATGTTCTGTATGAAGGCTTACCGGTTGTAATCATAAACGATTGGGATGAAATTACTGAAAGTAATTTAAGAAAATGGATAAAACAATATGGGGACGCTTCTACCAATCCGGAATACCGAAAAAAATTAACTAATAGCTATTGGCTGCAAAAAATGCGGCAAATTGTTGAACAAAAAATAAAGGCCTAAAAAAATGATCAGACTAACCCTTCTATTTTTTTGCTTAGCAACATCTATTTTTTCTCTTATTGAGGAAAAAGTTCTTATCTGCGGAACATGCAGAGATGTAGAATCCAAGCTCCCCCATACCATGGCTATAATGGAAAAAATAGGAAGGCTATTTTCCGATTATCGAATTCTCGTATATGAAAATAATTCCTCTGATCAAACGGCAGAAATATTATCGAAATGGTCTAAAAACAATCCCCGGGTAAGCTTTCAAAGCGAACATCTTTCATGGGCCAAGCAAAAAAGAATCTTTGTAAATTTACTTGAGAAAAAAAAGTTCTACCGCCCTGAACTTATTGCACGGGCAAGAAACTTGGTCCTGGATCAAGTATTTTCTCCTAAATATGAAGGGTTTAATTATGTTATTTGGATGGACATGGACTTCACTTTTCCTCCCGCTTTTGAAGGAATCGTTGAAATATTTACATCGGCCAGGGAATGGGATGCGGTTTTAGCTTATGGCATCGATCCTGTTGAAACGTATTGGGACTGGTATGCCTTTAGAGACACTACCTATCCCATCGGCTCTGAGCTTTTAGGTAACGACTGGTGGTATATGCCTAAAAAGTTTGTCCTTACAGAAAAAGATGACTGGCATCCTGTTTATTCTGCATTTGGAGGCTGCGGCATCTATAAGAAAGAATCGATTAGAGGCTGTCGATATTCGGCTATTGTCACACAAGATCTAGAAGATATCTCCACAAGAATTATTCAGCAGGGAAAGGCTTCTTGCCACCCCCAGATAATGAAGTACCTTAAAATGAATGACCAAACCGAAAATGTTATCACCATTTCCCAAGTCCATGGTAACTTACCTAAAATGAGTGATCCTAAAATGGGCTTTATTCTTTTTGAAGGTCCCCAGCCGCTAATATGGAGAATGAGCTCTTTTGTTTATCAATATCCTTCTGTCTGCGAGCATGTTTGTTTTCATGCGTCTATGATAAAAAAGGGCCATGATAAAATCTTCATCAATCCCCGATTTATCTTTCGATATGGAGGATGAAATGCTCAATAAAAATGTTATTGCTGAATTTTAAAAAAATATGTTACCTTTCTTTGCCATTCAAGGGCTTTTTATGAATAAGGTATATCTATCTCTTTTATTTTTTTTATGCTCTTTGTCATATGCGCAAAAATATCAATTACCTGAAATCTACCAAGACGTATTAATTAGAGGAGAAACTATTCAAAAAGGAATACGTGATTGTGCCGACCGGTATGCAGCTATTGAGCCTATTCTTAAAACGCTTCCCAAACAATTTAAATCATTGGACATAGGCGCATCGCAAGGATATTTCTCCTTCCGCATGGCCCATGATTATCAAGCAAGATGTACAATGCTCGAAGATGCCTATACCACAACATCCCAAATTTGGCAGACAGGAGACTACCTCAAATATTTAGTAGAAAAAAATGCTTATCCCAACAGCTTCTTATTACAGCAAAAATTTTATGCCGAAGAATTACAGTCTTTAGCCTCATTTGAACAATTTGATATTGTACTGGCCTTGTCGGTTATTCATCACATGAAAAAGTTCCCAGAAGAAAGCAACGATGCTTATAAAGAAGTTATTAATTCTCTTTTTCTCCTTGCCCCTGTAGTGATTATCGAAAATCCTATTAACACAGGCTTCCACACCCAATATATTCGAGCATTATTACAAGAAAAAAAAGGAAAAATTATCCATCGATCTATCCGAGGAACCCTAACCTATGAAATCTATCTTTTTGACACCCGCATCGATTTTTCTTCCAGAAGACTGCCTGATATTTCCAAAACAACTTTTCAAAAGTTCAACGGGACTTATGCGAACATAAAGGAATATTATGAATAGACGAATACTTGCTTTTTTATTCATTTTTTCTTTTTGTTTTGCCAATGACAT
>CAZULH010000072.1:0-6351 GCA_964621105.1 uncultured bacterium | reverse complement strand
AGCATTCCCGTAATGCGCATCGGTAGCAACAAAAAATGTTGTTGTCGCATAGACCAGATTAATCATTCCCAATACTCCAACGATAAATCTCATGAACCTGCCTCCAAAAAAATTTTGGGAAAAAAATATCGTTTTTTTTTATGACTGACAAGGAAAAATTTGAATAAAATCAAAAAACTACTGCCCAGCAGCTTCTCCTAAAGAATTTTGTTCTTCTGTAACAGATAAGAACCTTTTGTTTAAAAACGTGATGGCTATCAACCAAAAAGCGATAACGGCAAGCAATATAACAGCGACAGATTGAACGGCGCCGGTAAGCGAGCCGAAAAATAAAATGAGTCCCTGCAAGAAAAATGCTCCCCCTGCCTTTCCAAATTTAGCTAAAAGTACATCAATAGCCGCCTTCCCTTTTGTTTTCTGTTCATCATCAAGAGGAATGTAGGCCATTTCTTTTGTAGGCTCAAATAAAGAATATTTACAGGCTTTGCAAAGAAGGTTCGGGACAGATCCGATAATGACGGCTATCATCATTGCCGATGCCCCCATTACTGCTGAAAGCTGCTCTTGGAATATGACAAACAAAAAGAAGCCGGTTCCAAATATCCCAACGACAAGAGGAGTAACCATGGCCGCTGCTTTCCACCCGAACTTACGTATGATATTGCTGCCTGCAAAAAATAGCATGCCAAGAGTTGTCAACGAGACGCAAAAGGAATAAACTCCCCGGAAAGCGCTATAGTCGTTAGGATCTGGAAAACATAACTTAAGCTGGCTTTTCCAAAAAACTTCAATATAACTGTTGGCAATAGCATATCCGATGACCAGCGTAGCTAAAAGCAGCAGATACCTAGATTTTAACAGATAGCTAAAAGCTTCTTTCACAGACATTTTTGGCTTTTGTTTTTTAATGGCTGTTTCCTTTGCGGCCTCACAATCAAGTACATGGCGATTGATCCACCGATAAATCCCCATAATAATCAATCCGCAAACCATGATAATGCCAACGATACATTGCAGGGTTACCCCCCATGTATCAGTGCCTGCCGGTAGTTTTTTTCTAAATCCAGCTAGAGCAACAATAACAGGTCCGGAAAAAAACATGGCAACGCTCGACCCTAAGGCAAACAGGGAATAATGACGTTTAGACTCTTTAATGTTAGTGATATCATTAGCAAATCCCCAAAACAATAAGGAAAGGCCTACGCTTCCCCATAGCTCGCACATAGAATAATATAACGCAAATGTCCAGTTACGGATAAGCGCTATCGGACCTAAAAATCCTTCAGGCAAAGTATTTTGCAAAAAATCGGCAAACTGGGTCGGATGCAAAACATCCCGCATGGGATATAAGACAAAACCAAAAAGCGCAAAAAAGCCGATAAAAAAGCCAACGACGCTATAAAAAAGGGTTTTTTTAGATACAAGGTTCGATAATTTGGAATAAATGACCATAAAGATCAAGGCCAGAGGAAGAGTTCCCCACATTTTTAGAAAAGGGATCGCCTCTGCGCCCGAGCCTTGAGCCGTAATAAGTAAAGGCTCTTTGGTATCTTTCATTAACATGTAGGTGAAAGCAAAGAAAAAATATAATAATAGCATTGGGATGATTCGTTTTAATTCAAACCGATGAATCGGCCAGAAAAAAGACCTAAATTTTCCCCAAGGTTTTGCATTCATTATTAGCTAATAATATTTAAAATTATTTATATATTAAATTTATACTATCTATATTAATTATAATTAATATAACACTAATAAATCAACCTTTCAAAAAAAGAATATTTTTAAATTTTTTTTACAATACGTATTTAAACAGGAAAGTCAAAGCAAAAGTGATGCCAACAACTAATTTGGTATATTTAAATCCCCAAAGTTTGTGAAAGATATTGGCAAAAGACAGCACAATAAAGGAAGGATAGATCAATATCGCTATTGGAGCGATGATTCTCATGATCCCTGAAAATCCTAAATTTTCCATGACAACATTGATAGCAATGGCAAAAACCAGGATATAGACATAAGGAACTTTGCCCTTAAATATCTCGAAACAAAGATAATCGGCAAAAACAGTCGTCAAGGCTATGGCCGTCGTCAAGGTAGCTAAAGCTACAGTAATATTAGCGAGAATGCCTCCGTACGGACCTAATATTTTTCCTGCCAAAGCGCTAAAGAGCTGCTCATCCGGCACCATCGTCATATCCTGTCCATAGATAGCGGCTGCTATCCCGAAACCGGAATAGATGATTGCTAAAAACAGTCCGCCTAACAGACCGGCCCTTACGCCTTTAGAGAGTAATTTTTTAAGAGGAATTTTTCCCTGAGACTTATCCGTCATAGCATTATAGATCAGATGTGAGAAGAAAATACCCCCGATCAGATCTAGGGTAAAATAGCCTTGTTTAAGCCCTGAAAAAAAGCTCTGTCCAGCTGAAATTTCCGTTACGGGAGCTTTTTTAAAAAAGATCATAACAAGCAGGATAATCAGCAAAAGCAAAGAAATTTTCACAGGCCCCAAAAATCTTCCAAGGATGGGAACGACCTTACTTTCCTTGTAGGTTAAAATAAAGACGATACCAGCAATTATCAAAGAGTATATCAGCAAAGAAAACGGTAAATACTGCTGCACAGAGGCGTAAGAGATAATCACACATCTTGAGGCGCCCAAAGGACCGATGACGATCATGCATAAGGCAATAACAGCTAAAGCAGGAAGCTTACCTATCCGAAAAAAGAAATTGTCATAGCTGCCTTCAAAAACGATGGTTGCAATATACCCGATAAGCGGAACCATAACCGCTGTTATAATAAAGCCTAAAAGACCGTATGGAATAGCGCTGCCCACTTCCCTTCCAATGATTAAAGGGAAAATAACATTGCCTGCGCCAAAGAACATAGCGAAAACGGCTATTGCTAGGGCTAAAACACTTAATTTATCCAGTTTTTTCACGGAAATAATTGCTTTATGTTAATAATTAATCAGTTATAGCTCAAACCCCTGCCATAAGTCAAGAATTCAATAGATAATTTACCTTTTCAGAAAAATTCAGATAACCCTATTGTAAAAAAAAGATTTGACAGGGAAGCTGTATGCTAAAAGACGTTGAAGACAAATACGGCAAGATGAGCCAAGAGGATATTCTTAAAGAAATGGAAGTGGATCCTAAGCAGGGGCTCTCTTCTTCCAAAGCTAAAGAACGACTAGGAAAAAATGGCCCAAACTCATTGGAAGGAAAGGAAATTCCTTTTTGGAAAAAGTTTTTTTCTTCTGTTAAAAGTCCAATCGCATGGATGATTCTTACGGCAGCCATATTATCCGGCCTATTAAGAGACTGGATGGACCTATCGGTAATTCTTCTTATGATGATCATCAACGGAACCCTTCGCTTTTTTCAGGAATATAAAGCAGACAATGCGATGGCCGCTTTAAAAAAGAAGCTCGCCCATCAGGCAAGAGTTCTTCGGGACGGTAAATGGCAGATGATCCCTGCCCCCGAGGTTGTTTGCGGAGATATCGTATCCGTAAAGATCGGCAATGTGATTCCTGCTGACTTAAAATTATTATCCGGCGATTACCTTACTGTCGACCAATCGTCATTAACAGGGGAGTCTTTGCCGGTAAGTAAAAAAACCGGCGACAGGGCTTTTTCCGGAACAATTGTAAAAACGGGAGAAATGGCAGGCGTTGTTACGGAAACAGGAATGAATACTTTTTTTGGACGAACGGCAAAACTAGTTGAAAGCGCATCTGTCGAGTCCCATTTTCAAAAAGCTATCGCCAAAATAGGCAACGTTTTAATCATCGCCACATTAATTACCTGCTCGATTATTTTAATTCTTTCCTTATACCGCATTCAGGTTACACACGCCTTAGAAGAATCGTTAGGCGACCTGGCCGTTTTTATTTTGGTGCTGATTGTAGCAGGCATCCCGATTGCCCTTCCTGCCGTTTTATCGGCAACATTAGCGATCGGCGCCTCCAAGCTTGCCGATTTAAAAGCTATCGTAACCAAACTGGCGGCGATCGAAGAAATCGCCAGCATGGATGTTTTATGCAGCGATAAAACAGGAACCCTCACACAAAACAAACTTACAGTTGGAGACATTGAAACATTTTCAGACCTGCAGCAAGACGACCTTTTACTTTATGCTTCTATGGCTGCGCAGATCGATCAGCATGATCCGATCGATGATGCGATCTATAACAAACTGCAAAATAAACAGGGCCTAACACAATATATAAACAAGCATTTTACTCCCTTTGATCCTGTCAGCAAACGAACAGAAGCGGAATTGGAAAAAGACAACATCACGATTTATGTGACAAAAGGAGCGCCTCAAGTCATTTTAGAAATGACTGATAGCAGCGAAGAGAGCAAGAATAAAGTGCTAAAAAGCATCGATCAATTTGCTCAAAGAGGTCTTCGCACACTGGGAGTAGCGAGATCTTCTGATAAAAAAACATGGCAGTTTTTAGGAATTATATCCCTATACGATCCGCCAAGAGAAGATACAAAAAATACTTTGGAAAAAATCAAATCTTTAGGCGTCGATGTTAAAATGATTACCGGCGATCATGAGGCTATTGCCAAAGAATTGGCCAAAAGCCTTGATTTAGGCGTTAATATTTTCTCTATTAGAAACATCCATGAGATGAAAAAGACCGAAGCCGAAAAAGAACAGCTGCTTTTAGAGGCAAATGGTTTTGCCGAAGTTTTTCCCGAACATAAGTTTGAAATTGTTAAAGCCCTGCAAAAAGCGAATTATTATACCGGTATGACCGGAGACGGTGTCAATGATGCGCCTGCATTAAAACAGGCGGATATCGGCATTGCCGTCAGCGGAGCGAGCGATGCTGCACAGGAGGCCGCTGACCTTGTGCTCACAGAAAAGGGGCTTTTCGTTATCTCTCAAGCTATCGAAGAAGCCAGACGTATTTTCGGACGAATGAAAAGCTTTACCATGTATCGTATTTCCGAAACCTGCCGCATCCTTTTATTTCTGCTATTGGCGGCCATTGTTTTTAACAATCATCCTCTTTCTGCCATTATGCTGATCCTGATCGCTCTTTTAAATGATCTTCCCATTATGATGATCGCCTATGATAAAATGGCAGCAGCGCAAAAACCCGTACGGTGGAACATGCAGGAAATCTTGACAATCTCTATCGGACTTTCCATCGTTGGCGTTATTTCCACTTTTATTCTCTTCTGGATTGGACAGAGGTTCTGGTTTGCAAATATTACTGATCTCGCACATAAATTCGATATGCTCAAAACATTAGCCTTTATGGGCATTTTATGCGGCGGCAACCTGACTATTTATCTTACACGCAATGTCGGCGCCGTATGGCAAAAACCATTGCCCGAATGGAAATTTTTTCTTTCCACTTTATCTTCCCTAATAGTCGGTACATTTGTTTCCGTTTACGGGATAGGAAATAATTTCATAGGCATCGGATGGAAATATGTCGGTTTTTCCTGGGTCTATATCCTGATTTGGTTTTTCATATGCATGTTTGCCAAAGAAGGATTATATAGACTGATCAAAAATAAAGATTATTTGCATACAGAAAATCTTTATACCTGATCGGCAGAACCTAGCACTTCTTTATTTTTATGCTTGTACATTTCAATCAAAGCTTCTCTTGCCGGCTTTAAATATTTTCGGGGATCAAAATCCTGAGGTTTTTCTTTAAAGTGCTTGCGGATAGCTGCAGTCATCCACAACCTGCCGTCAGAATCGATATTCACCTTGCATACGGCATATTTGGCCGCTTTTCTAATCTGCTCTTCAGGAATGCCGATCGAATCCTTTAAAGTTCCGCCATTTTCATTAATGATTTTAACCGCTTCAACAGGAACGGAGGAAGAACCGTGTAAGACGATAGGAAAACCGGGAATCTGTTTTTCAATTTCCTGCAGAATATCAAACCGTAATTCCGGAGGAACATAAACTCCCTGCGCATTTTTTTTGCACTGCTCGGGCTTAAATTTATTGGCTCCATGCGAAGTGCCGATAGAAATAGCTAATGAGTCCACGCCTGTTCTTTTGACAAAGTCGACGACTTCTTCAGGCTTGGTATATGTGGATTTTTCCGAAACGACATGCTCTTCTATCCCCGCAAGTACGCCCAGCTCGCCTTCTACCGTCACATCATGTTTATGGGCATATTCCACAACCTTTTTTGTTAAAGCGATATTTTCTTCATAAGAAAGATGCGAGCCATCGATCATTACAGAGGAAAACCCATGATCGATACAGGACTTGCATAGCTCGAAAGAATCTCCATGGTCCAAATGCAGGGCGATAGAAATTTCTTTTAATCCCTTTTCTTTTGCCATTTCCTTCATC
>CAZULH010000071.1:0-6506 GCA_964621105.1 uncultured bacterium | reverse complement strand
TGTTTGTTTTTCCTAAGCTGATGTGTTTTTTTGTGACCTGAAAGGAAGATGCGTAATTGAGTAGTGTTATTTTCCTTGGTTAGGCGATAAAAAGGATCAACGATAGCTCCGTCGCTCTGTAAAATAATGCGTAATTCTTTTTCTCGGAATAGATAGAAATCGGGATGTTGTTTTAAGTCCTGGATTAATTGTTCTTCTGGGACCTCATCATGCTCAGAGATATAAGTAAACAGCGCGGGCAGAATGGAGATTTTCGCCTGGGCCACCCTTTCCTTGATTTCAAATTTGATTTGATTTTCAGCCAAGGCCTTGAGCCAGAAAAGACTTTTCCATATGCTTTTTTGGGCATATACTTTTCGCCAAAATGTTCCAAGATTCGTAAATATTCTTCGAATAGCATTGTGTTTTCCATGATCGAAATCGTAATAGTACTGCTGGTTGGTAAAAGTTGGGATTTCCGGGGGAATTTCTAATGAAGCAGAAAACTGTATGCCTAATGGAAGAAAGTTTTTGATCGTATTTGAATTAAGTACGCGCATAAATATTTTTTTTTAAATTTTGGTAATCTTACGATGAAAGGCAAAAAAAGGCAAAAAAAAGATTCTTCTATCTTTTCAGAAAACGTCAAAGCTGACAAACTTATCTCTTGGAAATAGCTTATGAGACCGAAAACTATTATTATACGTATGCCCAATTGGATCGGCGACTGCATGATGGCGCTGCCGGTTGTTTCCTCTATTCGGAAGGCATTTCCTCATGCCAAGCTGATTCTTTTATGCCGTTCTCCTTTGGAACAAATTTTAGAAGATGTTCCCCATGATGATTTGATCTGCTTTCAAAGAAAACGCTCATTTTTTGATACATGGAAGATGCTTTGGAAGATAAGAAAAATGAAAATAGATATGGGCATTTTATTGACCAATTCCTTTTCTTCCTGCTGGTGGTTTTTTTTAGCTAATGTCAAAAAAAGATATGGCTATGGCGATCTATGGAGAAAATGGCTGCTGCATCATCCGATAAAAAAGACGAAAAAAGTACAGAAAGGGCATTTAAGCAGATACTATTTGCATATCTTGCAGAAGATGAATATTCCTATTTCACAGTTGCAGCCTAGCCTTACTTTGCAAAAGGGAAAGATCATCAATGCAAAAAAGCGGTTAAACGCATGGGGGTATGATTCGACTAAAATCTTAATTGGAATTCATCCCGGCGCTGCCTATGGGCAAGCTAAACGTTGGCCTCTGTCGAATTTTATTGCAGTTGCTGATGCTCTTTTGCAAAAGGGCTATCAGGTTATTTTCTTTAATGAATCTTTCTTGCAAATGCACGAGAAAATGCATTTGATGAATGCGTCCGGCCAAACGACTCTTAAAGAGCTGACAGCGCTGACCGCCTGCTGCGATCTATTTATATCCAATGATAGCGGCCCTATGCATATTGCGGCTGCGTGCAGCAGGCCGCTGCTCGCTCTTTTTGGGTCTACGGATGAAACAGTCACCGGCCCCTTGGGCAGAAATATTGTCCTTAACAAACACGTTGCCTGTTCTCCGTGTTTTCAAAGGACCTGTTCAAAGCAGTACGCCTGTATGCATGCCATTACAAGAAAAGATGTGATTGAGGCGGCAGAAAAATTGCTGCAGGAAGAGGTGTATGTTTAGAAAAATTTATCGTTCGTTTGTAAGAAATCCGCTAGATGTTCTTCTAGAAAAAGCAAAAAAAAGAAAAGTTAAACGCGTGATTTTGGGATGGAACCGCGGTTTAGGAGATATTGCACTTGGGCTATATGCCGTTGTCCATCGGATAAAAGAGCATCTTCCTGATTGCGAGGTCATTTTTATTGTTCGAAAAGATTTATATGCGGGCTTCCAGATGCTGCAGGGAGTAAGGGCAATCGTCGCCGATATCTGGGAGAGAGGAAAAGATCTGGATATTTATCAGACGTTAGATCAATTGCAGATCAAAATAGAAAAAACGGATCTTATTATTGCAAAGCCGGATCCTACCTATTGGGCAAAATGGCAGAGGGGCAGGCTGATTCCAAAATTAGAGTGGCATGAGCAATGGGATGATTTATGGAAAAATTTTCTGCTAAAATCTACGGATGTTCGATATATGGCCGTTCAGCCGTCAGGGGAGACGAACTATAATACATGGAGGAATTGGCCTTATGCGAACTGGAACTGTTTTTTTAAAAAGATTGATGAGCAGAAACTGAATATAAAAGTGCTTCTTTTAGGGAATAGAGCTTATCCTTCTTATCCTTTTAAATGTGTGATGGACCTAAGGGGGAAGACCGATATTTTTGAAATGTTTTCCATTATTAAAAACTGCTGCAGCTATGCAGTTTTGCCGGATTCGGGGCTGTTATCGGTTTTGTATTATTTAAATGTATCTTTTCCCATTCGGGTAATATCGTTATGGGCCAATCCCCTACACGGCGTCTTAAAACAAAATGTCCCTTCTCCAAATGTACTGTTAGAACATTTCCCGCTAATTTCACCGAAAAAAAAGAAATTATCTTTGCTCGATCCCGATAAAATATTACAATTACTATAAATCTATTAGAGATAAATCAATGCCTGATCGAGTACATTTGTTTTTTATTAAGCACAATCAACAGCATTTACTTTCTTATGTAGAGACGTTATCGGAAAAAGAAAAAAAAGCTCTACATCGGCAGATCCAACAATTGGAAAAAGAAATGGAGCGATTTAAGGACTGTTATGTGCAACCCCCTTTTTCTAGTTTAGAGCCTATACAGGCAGGCGATCAGGTTCAGGATGGGGATGAAGACATCGGCCATAAAGCAATAGCGCAAGGGAAAATAGGGTGTGTCCTTTTAGCGGCGGGCCATGGCTCGAGGCTTCAATTTTCTAAACCTAAGGCCCTTTATCCGATATCTCCAATAAAAGAAAAAACCCTTTTGCAGATTTTTGCAGAGAAAATGGCGGCTGCGCAAAAAAAATATCATCAAAAACTGTATGCGGCCGTGATGGTATCTGCTCAAAACATGGAGATTATTCAAGAGTATTTTGTTAAACATAATTATTTTGGACTGTCGCGGGATCAGATTTTTTTCTTTAAGCAGGGGTCTCTTCCCTGCAGGGATGAAAAGGGAAGGTGGTTTTTTGAGAAAAAAGATCGTTTAGCAGAAGCTCCTGATGGAAATGGGAGTTTTTATTTCCATTTTCATAAAAACGTATTGGAAAAATTTCAGAAAAAAAATATTTCCCATGTGAACATTATTTCTATCGATGATCCTTTGGCCGATTCTTTTTGTTCGTCATTAATAGGCATGCATATCCGAAAAGAAAACGAAGTTACTCTTGCGTGCATCAAGGATAAAAATAATGTGAACCTGGGAAGAATTGTTAAGATGCGGGAGAAGATTATCGTAGCGGAATATATGCACATCGAAAAAGAAGATTTAGTTAAATATCCCCTATGCAATATCGGCAGATACTGCATGAGTTTAAGCTTTATTGAAAGAACGGCAGTAAGTAGATTCTGTGAATTTCATGAAGTAAGAAAACTAACAGATAGATGGGACGGTAAAAAAACAGATCAAATATGGGCGCAAAAAACCGAACAGTTTATTTTTGACACATTCCTATTATCAGAAGCTGTGGGTATTATGGAAAGCAGGGAGCTTTTTGTCCCTGTAAAAACCAGTCAGGATAAGAAAAAAGTACAGGAAGCGATGATTAAAAAATATCAGCAGCAGCTGTTAGAACTCTTTAAGCGAAAGTCAAAAAAAGATTGGTTTGAGCTTTCGTGTGAATTTGATTATCCTACAGAGAAATTGATAAAAAAATGGGAAGATCGGGAGTTTTCACAAGAGTATATCAAGGGAATTTTTTCTTAAAATCATTGTTTGTGCTATAACTTTTTTAAAAGGAAGGCTTATGAAAATCGGATATTTAGGTGCGGGGACATGGGGGACTGCGCTAGCGGCTTTATTATCTTCAAATGGACATACGGTCGTTGTATGGGACCGTGACCAGGCATTGATTGAACATTTAAAAAAAAATCGTGAGCATCCCAAATTGCAGGGATATAAAATACCTAAAAAAATCCGCTATACGAATGACTTCTCTGAAGTTTTTGAAGAGATTGATTATCTTGTGGAGAGCGTGACGGCACAGGGAGTGCGGCCGGTTTTTGAAAAGATTAAAAAAGAAATTTCTCTTACCTGTCCCATTATCTTAACTTCAAAGGGGATTGAACAAAAAACGGGGCTTCTTCTTCCTGAAATTATAGTGGATGTTTTGGGAGAGGACAGTAAAGCGCAAGTCGGATGTATCAGCGGCCCTTCCCACGCTGAAGAAGTGATTAAGTGCCTGCCGACCTCTGTTGTCAGTGCTTCGTACGAAGAAAATGTGAAAAATGAGATCAGCAATCTTTTTAATAATCCAACTTTTCGTGTATATCCCAATCGGGATATCCATGGAGTTGCCTTTGGCGGAGCGATGAAGAATATTATCGCAGTTGCCAGCGGTATTTCCGACGGGCTGCAGTTTGGCGATAATGCTAAAGCTGCGCTTGTAACAAGGGGCTTACATGAAATCCGAAAACTTTCGGCTGTGAAAAATTGCAATCCTGAGACATTAAATGGATTAGCGGGATTGGGAGATCTGTTTGTCACTTGCGCTTCGCACTTTAGTCGAAATTATCGTTTTGGTCAGCTGATCGCTAAGGGAAAAAGCCTAAAAGAAGCACAAGAAGAAATAGGGATGGTGGTAGAAGGAGCTTTTACCTGCGTATCAGCGCACGAGCTCGGAAAAAAATTCCATGTTCCCGTACCGATTACGGATGCCGCCTATTCGATTTTATATAAAGGAGTTTCTCCAAAAGAAGCCGTATTGGCCTTGATGCAAAGACAAATAAAAGAAGAGCATTTATAAGATGACAGACGATTTTCGCGGAGCAAAAGTGATAGGGGCCTCTCAAATGAGGGAGCTGGAAAAACAAGCGATAGCTAATGGGCAAAGCGATCAGCAGTTTATGCAGACGGCAGGAGAAAATATTGCAAAGACAATACAAACGCTGACAAAGAAAAAAGAGATTGTTCTCCTGGTCGGCAAAGGTAATAATGGCGGCGATGCACTGGCAGCAGGCACGTATCTTTTACATCATGGATATTCCATCAGCGCTTATCTATTTTTTTCCTCCGAGGAGAGTTCTTTATTAAATCAGACTTATTGTAAAACATTTCAGAAAACTGGCGGGAAAATTTTTCCTATACGAAATGTGGAAGAGATGAAGCTCGAAAAAAAAGCTCTTATTATTGACGGACTTCTGGGAACGGGGTTTTCAGGGAAAGTGGAAGGAATCATGCAGAAAGCGATAGAAGCAGTCAACGCTTCTTCCTGCTTAGTAGTTTCTATCGACATTCCTTCGGGATTGAATGGTGATGACGGCAAGGTCGAGTCGATAGCGATTCATGCCGACTATACCTTATATTTAGAACTTCCCAAACTGGGATTTTTTATTCAGGACGGATGGGAATATGTGGGTAAACTTATTCCGATCGATTTTGGATTAGAGTCAAGTGTGGTCGATGCTGTCGATGCAAAATATACTCTGGTAAAAGAGAACTTAACCATGCCTGTAATCAAAAGGGCAAGACATAAATATGAGGCGGGCCTGGTTATCGGTATCGGCGGATCGATGAGCATGAAGGGGGCTATACAGCTTAGCGGATTAGCGGCCTTGCATAGCGGAGCGGGCATAGTTAAGCTTTTTGTTCCTAAAAAAATGCAAAAAGAAATTACTGCGCCCATGGAGCTGATTTTTGATACTTGGGAGAATAAATCGACAGAAGAAGTGATAGAATTGTGCAATCAGGCCAAAGCGATATTTATTGGGCCGGGACTTGGCAGGATGCAGGAGGTGGAAGATTTTTTTCTTTCCTTATTGCCGCACATTCATGTTCCCTGTGTTTTAGATGCGGACGCCTTATTCTTTCTTTCTAAAAATACCAAGGCTCTGCTGCCTAAAAATGTGGTTTTAACCCCCCATAAAAAAGAAATGCTGCGGTTATTAGGGCTGGAAGAAGGAAAAGACATTTTTTCTTTTCATCAGTTATGCCAGAAATATGTTGATGACAAGCCAGAATTGTATGTATCAATTCCTGACAAGAGTCCCGGCTTGGGCAAAGAGCTGATGACGATTATGGGGGCTTATGATCCTTCAAGTAATGCTCCTTCGCCAGTGACTTTCTATTTTCCGCTCATTAATAATCCCAAGATGATCAAGTTTGATATTAACAAATGCAAGGAGATGGTAGGCGGGGAGTGCAGTACATTTAACTTTAAGTACTCAGCCAAAGAACTAGATAATCTTGTTAAACTTATGCGTAATAATATCAAAGCAAATGGTAATAAATCTACCATGATAGATGTCTTGCGGACCATTGCCGATGGCAAAAAGAAACAGTGGCGGCTAACTCATCCAGAAGAAGTACACGATGCTACTAAGACTGGATCCATTAACTTGAAGTTTTT
>CAZULH010000070.1:0-6552 GCA_964621105.1 uncultured bacterium | reverse complement strand
CAAGAATAGTTAAACAACCGCTTGAACGTCAACACCTTACAATCACCCATGTTGTTGCAAGCCATTAATAATCAACGTCTTAAAGTTTGACAAATAAATCAAAATATGTTATAATATAACCATACCGGGAGAAAAGACTCCCTAAGGAGGATCTTATGAGTTGGATCAATGCAGTAGGCAATTGGTTTTCCCATGAATATAAAGGAACCTGTGAGAAGATCAGCAATTTGACAAATACCTCATTAAAAATTGGTGAATTAGCTTCGAAAGTAATAACCCCGCAAACAAAACTTCTTGAAGAACAGGTCTTTAAACTTTCTGCGCCAGAAGTTGATTATGTGAACACGGTTACTGTCGCAAGCTGTTTGATGTATAGCTTAGTATTGACAGCTGTCATCATTCCGGGCGGATCGCTGCTTTTAGGCGGCGCTATCGCCAAATCTTAATAGATAATTGCCATTCGATCAGTTAAAAGATCTGACAGAAGAAATTCTGTCGGATCTTTTTTGTTTCAAAATAACTTTGTAAAAAAATCCTTGTTTTGGTTTCGTTACATTTAGAAGATACAAGGTTTTTATGCATATTGTTCATGTAGCAAGTGAAATGGCCCCTCTTATTAAAGTTGGAGGGCTTGCCGATGTTACCTGCGGGCTTCTTCGTGAGCTCAATAAAAAGCATGATGTTGAAATCATTTTGCCCCGCTATCAGACTTTAAATGAGAAATTCTTAAAAAATCTAAAAGTTGTAGATAAAAATCTTTTGGTATGTGAAAAAAATAAAACCTATGAAAATTTTATCTGGTCGGCAACTTATGATGATATTCCGATTACACTGATTGATCCCAAACATCCCCAGCAGTATTTTTTACGAGAGCAGGTCTATGGAGAAAAAGATGACGGCATCCGTTTTCTTTATTTCTGCAGCGCTGTTTTCGAATATCTGCAGAAAAAAAAGAAAAAAATGGACATCCTGCATATCCATGACTGGCATACGGCGGCTCTGCCTGTATTTTTTGATGCCAGAAAAGTAAAACGCCCGAAAATACTGCTTACCATCCACAATCTGCAATACCAGGGAGTTTTTAAAGCATCATTACTGGACAGTTTTCAAATACCCAGCAACCACTATCTAACAAAAAACCGTCTGCTTACGCCGAAAAACTCAAAAAAAATCAATTTGCTAAAGGGCGGAATTGTATATGCAGATGCTGTTACAACAGTATCGGAAAGCTATGCCAAAGAAATCCTGCATAAAAAAAGCGGGGAAAGCCTTGATTCGGTTTTACGCAGATACAAGTCAAAATTAACCGGCATTCTAAATGGGATTGACCCGCATATCTGGAACCCGAGAACCGATCCTTACATCAAATATCATTACAGTGAAAAAGACAGCTTAAACAAGCTGCTGACGGCCAAAGAAAAAAACAAGGCCTTTATTCAAAAAAAATTAAAACTGAAGGTCTCTTCCGCCCCCCTGATTATCAGCATTGGAAGGCTTGTCCCTCAAAAAGGTCCTAGCCTGATCCGCTATGGCATTGAAGAAACCTTGGAAAAAAAGGGCCAGTTTATCCTGCTTGGAAGCGAAGCGACGAAGCTAACTGAAAAAAATTTCCATCTTCTTCAGCAGAAACTGAAAAAAAATCCCAATGTCCATTTTCATTTTAGTTATAATGAAGAGCTTTCGCATCAACTTTTTGCTGCCAGCGATTATATTTTGATACCTTCGTATTTTGAGCCCTGCGGGCTAACACAGCTGATTGCCATGCGATTTGGCTGTATCCCCATTGTCAGAAGGACAGGAGGACTTGCCGATACGGTCTTTGATTTAGACAGACCGATCATTTCCGAACATAAGGGAAGCGGATATACCTTTGACTCCTTTTCAAAAAAAGAGGTCAAAGAAGCGATTGACCGCGCTTTAGGCGCATGGTTTTCCAACCACAATACAATTCATCAAATTCAGCATGAGATCATGAAGCTCGATTACAGCTGGAAAAATTCCTGCAAAAAATACTTAACTCTGTACAAAAAACTGCTCACTTCATAAGCACTTTTTTTATAAAGCCGCGATTGACATAGAAATACTCTATCCCTGTCAATGCGCTATAGATCGCAGCAATAGAAATAGAAGCAAAGCTGATCTGTTTAAGCATAGAGATAGAAATATACCCTAAAGTAAACGGAATCATCATAATGACGATAAAAAAGCTGACTACCGCTTGAATAAAGGATTTTACTTTTCCTGTTTTTCTCGCTGCCAAAGCATGCCCTCTTAAGGCACAGACAGTACGCAGACCGCTGACTAGCATTTCCCGATATAGAAAGACAAAAACCAAAAGGACAGGCACAGAGACCCAGCCCTTAGTAAAGGTCATAAAAATAGCGATATGGGTAATACTGTCGGCAAGAGGATCTATAATCTTTCCAAAGTCGGTTACCTGATTACGTTTTCTAGCGATAAATCCATCCATTATGTCCGTAAACTCACAGATAGCCAATAAAATTAGAAGCAGATAAGGAACAAGGGTTGCTGGAATATGCAAATATTCATACCCCAAATAGATAATAGAAAAAAAAGGAACAACGAATATCCGTAAAAACGTAAAGTAATGAGCCAGATTCATAATCGGCACCCTTGTTATTTTCGCTTTTAGGTTAAATTATTGAAAGGATTCCATTCAAGATTTTTATCTATCCTGCATAGCCAGCTGTCCGCAGGAAGCGGCGATATCGTTGCCTTTGGTATATCTTCTTGAATAATGAACCCCTCTTTCTCTTAGAGCTCTTTCAAAAGATTCTACCTGTCTTCCCGATGGTCTTCTGGCAGCATATTCTTCAATAGGATTATAAGGGATTAAATTAACCGATCCGGAAATATCTTTTATCAAAGAAGAAAGAGCGTAAGCATCCTTTCTCGAATCATTTACATTTTCAATAAGGATATATTCAAACGTAATATTCCTTCCCGTTGCATCAAAATATCGCTTAAGGGCAAGGAGGACTTTTTCTACAGGGTATACTTTAGCCGAGCGGATCAACTTTTCTCGCTGTTCTTGCGAAGACGCATGCAAGGAAAAGGCCAGATTAATCTTCCATCCGTCTTCCCTTAATCGGTCGATCCCTTCAACAACACCGACGGTAGATAACGTAATTCTTCTCTGTGAAAGGCCAAAAGCTTTAGGATCGGTAAAAATCTGCAGAGATTTTGCCACATTTTCATAATTGAAAAGAGGCTCGCCCATTCCCATAAATACTAAGTGAGTAACCTTCTGTTCAATTTTAGCCAGATAATAAGAGATCTGCATGACCTGTTCGACGATTTCTTCTGTGGTAAGATTTCTAATGAAGCCTTTTTTTCCAGAAGCGCAGAAAACACATCCACCCGCACACCCTATCTGCGTAGAAATACATACGGTCCTTCTATCTTCAGACAGGATCAAGACTGATTCAATCCGATGACCGTCAGAGAGCTCAAAAAGGAATTTACAGGTCTGTTTATCTTCCGATTCGATCACATCGCTAATACGCATGGAAAACATCGAGCTTTGCTCTAGCAGCTTTTCTCTCAGCTCTTTGGACAGATTAGTCATTTTTTCAAAGGAAAAAACCTGCCTCTTATAGATCCATTCAAAAATTTGCGTCGCCCGAAAAGAGGGCTGTTTTTGATCTTTAAGCCATTTGGAAAAATCTTCGAATGTAAGAGAAAAAATATGCATACAGGTTAAACTCGTTTTATTTAGGCAATGCTTCAACTTTATGGTTCATAGTGGCTGTCTCATCCCCGATTTTTCTTTGTCTTGCTATATGAGAGCTTCGGTCCATCTCTTCTTTTTCTTTGATAAAGTTTCCCCATGCGTCCAATACTTTCTGCGCTGCGTTAGCGATAGCACCTAAAACTGTTTTTTCTAATTGATAAAAGATAGAATTATTTTTAAGATTTTCTTTTTGAATCTTCATAATTTCTCCTTTTTTCTAATTTTTTGAAGCTATTATAAGAGAAAAATTCATATTTATCAAAATTTAAAAAAATCCCTGTTGTATTAGGAGTATATTTCTTGTTTTTAAATACTTATTATTTTTTTTCAAAATTTATTTTACCATGAGGTAAAATTTTTTAAGAAAAAGTAAAAAAGATCGATTAAAAGAGAGTTTTTCCTATAATTGTTGAAAAAGGCAGTACAGCGATGTCCAAAGAGAAGAAAAAAGTAGAAATAGACTCCCTCAAACCGATTGTAGCATTATGTAAAAGAAGGGGTTTTATTTATCCCGGATCGGAAATATATGGCGGATTTGCCAATACATATTCCTATGGCCCTTATGGAGTAGAGCTGAAAAAGAATATTAAAGACCTGTGGTGGAAGACCTTTGTGCATGACCGCCAGGACATGATGGGAATGGACGGCCCTATTCTTCTTCATCCGAAAGTATGGAAAGCTTCCGGTCATTTGGACAGTTTTAATGATGCCATGATCGACTGTCGAAGCTGCAAGAGCCGCTTCCGCGTTGATCATTTATTGGAAGAAAAGCTGTCTTTCAGCCCTGAGGGCATGAGCCTGCAGGAATTAAATGATCTGATTAAAAAAAATAAGATCGAATGTCCCAAATGCCATAAACAGGATTTCACGGAAGCTAGATATTTCAATCTAATGTTTCAGACACCTATCAGCAAAACGGACAACGGCCAGGACCAGATCGCTTTTCTCCGCCCGGAAACCGCCCAAGCTATTTTTATTGAATTTAAAAACATTATCGATACCATGCGGAAAAAACTCCCCTTTGGCCTAGCACAGATCGGCAAGGCCTTCCGCAATGAGATCACTCCCGGTAATTTTATCTTCCGTACCATTGAATTTGAACAAATGGAAATTGAATATTTTATCCATGAAAAAGAATGGAAAAAAATATTTAAAGACTGGTTAGACGACATGCATGCATGGTGCGAATTAATTGGATTGGATAAAAAACATGTTCATGAACATGAGCATGACAAACAAAAGCTTTCTCACTATTCCAAAAGAACCGTTGATATCGTCTATGACTTTCCATTTGGCAGAAGCGAACTTTACGGTCTTGCCTATCGTACCGATTATGACCTAAAGGCCCATACCGAACAGTCCTATAGCAAATTAGAATATATCGACCAGGAAGACAATACTCGTTTCATTCCTCATGTGATCGAGCCCACCTTTGGAGTTGACAGAACAATTTTAGCGCTTCTATGCGACGCTTATGAAGAAGAGAAACTAGAAAATGGCGAAACACGGACCGTTCTGCATTTTGCCAATGCTATCGCTCCGGTAAAAGTAGCTGTATTTCCCCTAATGAAAAAAGAGGAACTTCGAAAAAAAGCACAGAAAGTTTTTGCTCTTTTAAACAAGCATTTGAACAGTGAATATGATGAATCGGGAGCAATCGGCAAACGCTATCGCCGCCAGGATGAGCTGGGGACCCCTTACTGTATTACAATCGATTACGATACCCTTGAAGATGATACGGTCACTTTGAGGGAAAGAGATTCCATGAAACAAACGCGTATTCCAATCAAGGAACTGTTAGAGAAATTACTCGAAAGATTCTGATGTCTGCAGAGGCCTAACGATACGGGGACGATTGCGTTTTAATTCATCAAACTCCCTTGCCAGCACGAAAGCTTCTTCATCCGAACATGTGCCGCTTTGGACCTGCAGTTTGATCTCTTCTCTTTTCAGCATCCATATCCGATCCAGCATTTGTTGAACAGACTCTAAAAATCCTTCCAGCGCTTTTTCCTGATTTACTTTTTTTTGCAGCATTTCCGATAAAAAGAACTGTTCTTTTTCTGAAAGTTCGATCGTTAGGGAAAGAAGGTCTTTTTTTTCTGCATGCATATATTTTTCAAACAGGTTTTTCGCTTCGCTTACATGAAAAAAATCAGACTGCAAATTTAATCTGGCTATGTCCAAGATCTCCTGAATACTTTCCCCTTTTAAGACCAGCCATCGCAAAATATCCTGCTCTAAAACCCTGTAAGGGTTAACAGGAGAAGCTGAAACATTGGCATTTTTCTGAATAGAAATTTTAGCATTCGTTTCGTCAACCTGAATCATCGATTCCGGTGTCTGCGTCAGCTGTGCGATCTTGCGGATGCTCTCATGAATCATTAATGGATGTTTCCACTGGGAAATTCTTTTAGTTAAAAGCTGAATGAGCTGATTTTTTCCTGCCGGCGTTTTTATATCAATCTTCTTAGAAAAATGCTCAACGATAAAGGTTAGGTAATCAACTGCTTTTTGCATAAGTTCATCCCAGCGCTGCGGCCCTTTTTCCTTGATCAGCTCATCGGGATCATAGCCCTGGGGCATCTGCATGACAGAAACATCAACGGCTTCTTTTTGAAAAAGGTTCCCGATTTTTATCGCCGCTTCCAGACCGGCATTATCGGAATCCATAGCTAAATATACCTGATGTACGCCGAGGTTAAGCAGCTCTTTGACATGGTCTTCTCCAAAAGCGGTACCCTGTCCTGCTACGCAGAAATTAATCCCTGCATAAATTAGCCTTAGAGCATCGAACT
>CAZULH010000069.1:0-6598 GCA_964621105.1 uncultured bacterium | reverse complement strand
TTGTTTTTAAATGCTCGGCAAAATCTTTTAATATTGCTTCTAATGAAGGGCCGGAAAGATTCTGCGGCTTATAAACGAAGAAAGCGGTCGGATGATAGGCCTGTTCCTGCAGAGTAGGCATATCGAATTTTTCAACAAGCGTCTTTACTTTTTCTAGCGCATCCGTCGTTCCTGTAAAGATTAGGGAATGATTTTCCTTGTTATATTTCATCGAAGATAAAGCTGAGATAAAGTCTTCGTCCCCCGTCTGTGATTTTTGCAGATCCTGTGTGATCGATTGGATCGAGGCCATCAGCTGCTGGACAGGGGCATGCTGAATTTTAAAAATTAAAAAAGTGGTCTTGCCGGCTGTTTGAAACTGTATGCCTGTAGTGACATCGATGGTAGCTAAAAGATCGGAAATTTTCTGCAGGGTTGCAGGATTGCCCGTAAAAGCAAAGGACTGGGTGGAATCGATAAACTTCATCGTTTTGATCGCATTGATAAAGTCAGCATCAGCAAGGTTGGCGTTGGCTAAATTTTTGGCTGTGTCCTTAAGGGCATTTTCAATGTCATCGGCAGGAAGGTATTTGGGCTTGTAGATCAAAAAGTTCTCATTGGCAAATTTGTCTTTTCTGGGAACATCATATTTGGCGATGATCTCTTTGGCCGCTTCAATCGAAGCAATGTCGCCGGTTAACAAAATGGAATTGGTCTCTTTGATCCATTTGGCCGTTTGCAAAATTTCTATCAGCTGCGGATTTTTTATCTTCTGCAGTTTAAGCTGTTCGGCAAAACGGTCGAGGTCTTCTTCGATAATCGAGCCGGAAACATTTTTTAGGTCATAGATAAAATACTGGTCCTTTTCCTGCATCTGCGAAGCGGAAGCGATATCGATGATCTGGACCAGATCTTTAATGCGCGCTAACGAAGCGTCATCTCCGGTAATAAGAATAGAATTGGTGGAAGCCACCCATCGGATGTTGTCGATCGATTCAATAAGAGCAGGATCGGCAAGATCAGCGCTTTTTAAATTTTTGCCGATATCTTTTAGGGTATCGATCAAATATTCACCTGATACATACTTGGGATGGTAGATATAAAACTGACTTTTAACAAAAGAGTCTTTCAGATATTGCGTGCGATCTAAGAAAGCTTTTTCCTCATCGGTTAACTTAACGCCTTCTTTTTCCTTGTTCAAAAGGGCAATTCTTCGTTTTTCATAGTCGGATAAGGCCTTGTTTTTTGGGATATCTAAATAGGCCAGTATTTCTTTGACCTTGTTTAAACTTTCCTGCGTGCCGACAAAATATAGGGCGTTCATATCTTCGAGCTCTTTCATGGACTGCAGCGTTTCTATCAAAAGCTCGCTGACAGAAGAGCCTTCTTCAAAATTTTCCTCTAAGGACTCTATCGCTTTTGCCAGTTCATCGCTTGAACGGAACTTAGGCTGATAGATAAAAATTTCCGTTTTTTCATTGGCTAAAAGTTTTTTCGGGGTTGAATCTAAAGATTCTAAAATATCTTTTGCTTTTTGCAGAAGACGGGGAGTTGTGACGATATAGACAGTGTTGGTGTTGCTCTGAGGGACCAGGATGAAAGGGTTCCCGTCGATCATAGGGGCAACGATCTGGTGCGTTAATAAAATTAAATCAGTGGCCTTATTGTTACGGGGAGTAAAAGCACTGATCTCCATGGGGGTCTGTGAAGAATCAACCACCCGTATCAGATCAGCAATTTTTTCCGTGTTTGTCGTTATGTCAGAGACGATAATGAGCCGGGTCTCTGCAAAGGTCTCAATGAGAGCGCTTGTAGAGATCATCGGTTGAATAATTTTTGCCAAAGAATCAACGTTCGTATTTCTCACATGAAAAATACGGGTAATAATAGGGTCTTTTTCAATATTGAGGTTTTGGTCGGTAATTACCTGCGCTACTTGCTTGACAGCAGGATTTTTGTGGATCAGCAGGTTGTTATTGTCTTCGGTTAGAGAAAGCCCATAAATTCTAAGCTGCTGGATCAGGATGGAGATCAGGTTCTGCGGAAGCACGGGCTCTTCAGAAATAATGGTCACTTCAAATTGCAGATCGTTTTCATTGTAGATAAAGTTAACATTGCAGAGCTTGCCGACAAAACGTATAAATTCGGTCAAAGCAACTTTTTCGAAATAAATCGTATAGCCATTTTGCTGTAGCTGCTCTTCTACTGCTTGCGTGTTTGTAAGCTCACGCTGTTCCTCTTTGCTGTGAAGAAAAGAGGCAAGTAGTAGAAAAGATAGCAATATATAACGTTTCATAGTAACTCTTTATTGCCAATAGGCACGCGGACCCGCTTGTAGAATAGCAGCTCCTTAACTGAATCGTAAAATACTAGGCAAATTATTGCAAATATTTCATGCTAAGGGAGAACATTAAAATTTTCCTTTAACAAATTGCTTTGTCATTCTTTACGGTGAATCGTTACAACAGAAGGGAAAAAGAAGGTCTTATCTTCTTTATTCTCAACAAGTAATTTTTCCAAAAGTTTTTCTGCCTGGGAAGAGGCCGAATAGGTTTGGCAAGTTTCGATTTCTTTTTCTAAGCTTTGCTTTTCTTGATAGCGAGAAGTAATGATGATCTGATCTTGCGGCTGCCAGGTGTTTGTATTTTCTTCGAAAGAAGAATTAGGAGATTCGCCGAGAAGAGGATTTTGTGAGGAAATATTGATAATTTTATTCTGCACATATCCTGCAAAATATAAGTGATGATCGCCGCAGGTAAGCGATGTGAGCATATTTTTTATCGGATCGAAAATAATGCAGCTCATCGCCGATTTCTGATGGAAAGGATCTTCATAGAGGAAATTGTTGAGATGTTCGGTAAGATAGAGGGCGTCGATCTTTTCCTTTTCAGAATATTTGATAAAGGTACGCATCATTCCGCGAAGACTGCTGGTGCGCGCAAGGGAAAAAATGCCTTGGGTTAACGGCTGAACCAGTAAAACGATAAAACTGTTATTCGCAAGTTTGAAAAAATCCAGATATTGGCCGGATACGGTCTGCTGCCTAGCGGCGGCAATGCCGATATCAAACTGAGGCCAGAGCGGAGGCTGATGGGTAAATAAAATGTTTTGAATGGATACGAGCGAGTCCATCATTTCATCGGCCTGTTTCTCTTCTTCCTTTTCCTCTTCATGCGTTTTTAGATATTCGGAAATGTCGGTGATAAAATCAACGATGTCCTGTGTTCGTTTTTTTGCATCAGGCTGCAAGGTTTTTGCAAGGATCGCTCGAAGATGGGGCGGTAAAAGATTAAGCTCAAAGACGCCGTGGCTTAATTGTCCGAGAAGAAGCTCATAAGTAATAATGCCGAGAGAATAAATATCGGAATTATAATCGATTTTTGCGGGATCTTTTTTTTGTTCGGGGCTCATGTACAAGGGAGTACCGATCGTTTTCGCTTTTCCTGTGTGTTTGACGGCCTCATTCTGCAGCTGGGCAATGCCAAAATCAATGACCTTTACATTTCCCGATTCGGTAATAAGAATATTTTCCGGCTTTAAATCGCGATGAATAACGCCATGCGTATGCAGATGGCATAAAGCATAGGCAACCTGCAGGATAATCTCCAGAGCCCGCTTGCGTGACAATGATTTTTTGATAATGAACTGCTTTAGGGAAATACCCTGGATAAATTCCATGGTAATATATAAACCGTTTTCCCATTTTCCCTGATCGTAGAGCTTAATGATATTGGGGTGGTTGGTCATGGAAATAATTTTGGCTTCCTTTAAAAAACGATCGACAACTTCCTTGTTTTTGGCAAAATGCGGCGAGAGGACCTTGATCATTAAAGGTTTTGCGGACTTGCTTTCTTTTGCAAGATATAAGAGGCTCATGCCGCCTTTGGAATAGAGACTTTCCACTTGATAAGGGCCAATAAAAGCAGGGACATTAATCGGCATTTTTTCAAAACGGGTCAGGTTGGGAAGTGTTTCTTGACTGCTGATATCCGGCTCTGGCATATACCCTTATTTTTTTAAATTAATAATGCGAAGACCTAATCCTTTCTGCAGCTGGATAAGTTGCGCTTGTGCAAATACCTTTTCATTAAAAAGAAGACAGACATTCGGCTGAACATCATTTTCTAAAGTGTCGCCGGGTTTTAATTGTAAAAGCTTCTGCAGGGGTATCTGGATCTGTGACACTTCTATTGTTAATGCAGACGGTTCAATGGGGAGAGGTTCTTCTGCTTCTTTTTCCTGATAGGTGGCATAATCGGCTATTTTTATCTGAGAGTTTTTTCGCTTGGCATAAAAAAGAAGATGATTGCCAATCTGCAGAGAGATCAGTCCCTTGTCCGTATCGATCTCATAGGAGGTGTCTTCAAAAAGAATAATATCGCCGGTTTGCAGCGATTCTCTTTCTTCATCCGATAGGGAAACACTGCCTATCGTTGCCGATAAGGTGAGCGTATAGCTTGTATCCAATAACTTGTGAAGGGGGGTTGTTTTTTTGCTGTGGCCCTGCCATGAAGTTTTAAAAGCAGAGCTCAAACATAATCTGCCCCAGCAGGAACTGCTGGCATGGCTGATCTGCAGGTCGATGCAGAAAATTTTTTCTTCCTGCGATAGCTCACGGTCGGCAAACTGAATGGAAAATCCTTCTAAAAGTTTGGTCGATTCCAGCCCCTGTAAAACATTAAGTAAAATAAAGCGATAAAAGCCCTCTTCCAAAGGAGAAGAGAAAAAGGGATCTTCCTTGGGACTTTTTTTTGTTAAAAACCAGGCGGTGAGGGTATGTAGTTCTTTTTGAGGCAGGATCCAGAAAACGTTTCCTTCCAAGGGAGCTGTCTGAAAACAAACAACAACAGGGTCTTCTCCCATCGCATGATAAACGTCATCTCTCTCTCTCCATTTTACATTGTCGGTCTGCAGAGATAAATCATCAATTTGAAAGGTTTTTTTTAACTGATTTTCCAAATCTTCCAGATGAAAAGAAGGCGATGCTGCCAAAAAGGGCAAATCTTTTATTTCACTTAAAGCTTGATCAAGAATGGGCGTCCATAATGTTTGTTCTTTCATAGCATGGTCCTCTATCTAGCGCGGCCTCCTGTTGTATCTGCTCCTCCGCTTCCTTTGCCTTTTGATCTTTCTTTTCGATGGAAAAGCGGACGCTCCAGCGCATATTCTGCAGATAATGTTCCAATACGGAAATCAAAATTTCCCATCTGAAAGGTCTGCATTAATCCGTCAATATTGCTATTAAACACGTTAACAGCCTCAGGAGAGCCGGTCAAGTGAATATTAAAGGAGTCGGGAGCGATCGCATATTTTTCAACGGTAATAGTTGCGCCATAAAAAATGGAGCCCTGCATGTCCGGTGAGTTTAAGATTACTTCTGTTCTGGTAATGCCTTCCTGCGTGCTATGCAGCATGACGCCTACCATTTTTTCTGTCAATTGGGTCAGATCCAAACTTGTAGAAGGAGAAATAGAGGCAATTTTATTCAAGCTTTCGGTTTTTATGTTGTCCGGCAGGGACTGTAAGTCCATCTTGTATACAGCGATATTATCCGATTGATTCATCGCCTTTGTTTTAATTTCTTTTTTTTCTTTGGAAAAAATAGGCCTTTCATTAGGCAGAAAAGGTCTTTCTTCTTCGTTTTCTTTTAGCTGGATTTTTTCTTCAGTTTCTTTTGCCGTTTGTTTTTTCTTTGTTGATGAAGCCGCCGGTATTTGAATGTTTGCATGTTCATAAAATTCTTTGGACTGCGGCATCCGTTTATCTTTTTCGTTTTGCAGGGCATTGACGAGCGGCTTTTGGAAAATTCTATCTATTTTTTCTTTGCTCATCATTTCAAAAGGCGACTGGGGTTCTTCCTTCTCTTCTTCAAATGCAGGCTTCTGTTTAGGCTTTTCAAATTCTGTTTCTGATGCTTTCTCTACTTTTTCCACCTCTTTTTTAAAACGGCCGACATTGGGCGTTGTTTTTTTGTTAGGGTCTTTTTTGGAATAGGGATCAATAGGGGGAACAGTCATTTTCAACCTCCGGATTTATAGCTGCGAATGGCATTATTAATCATCTGGCAAATAGTGGAAACAATATTCGAAACAGAATCGCCGATCTGCGAAGCTTGCGTAACCTTAAACTGAATTAATAAAAAAGCGGTGGGAGAAACCGTTTTGTTGGCAATGCCGCTAAGCTGATGTTTTAACCTTTCCTGAATGGCGGAGTATCGCCGCAGAAGCTCTTTGAAATTGATCTTGCCGTTTTTGTAGATCCAGCCATGGGAAGATCCAATTGGAGTCATTCCTCTTGGCGTATCTGCCAATAAGTTGATGCCCATAGCCTGATACACATCAATTGTCAGCATATACAGGGAGAAAACGGTATCATAGTCGTCTGTGGAAACAGTGTTCAATGCCTGCAGCAGATGTTCAATAGCTTTTTGCTCTTCGGGAGTAAATATGCCCTTATTGTCCGAATAGAGATTGTTTAATGCCGTAGTTAAATTGTCCAATTCAATGAGAAGATTTCGATTATTCGGATCGGATAAAAGTTTTATAAGGATCTGATTGAGAAGTTCTAAATAATAGATGTACTGATTTCTTGGAGAAGCTGCAATGTTTTCCATAGGGGA
>CAZULH010000068.1:0-6617 GCA_964621105.1 uncultured bacterium | reverse complement strand
GTCACTGTCCCAGACTTGTGAAAGGGATCTCCCTGATTTTAAAAATATGTCGATAGAATAATTCTTGTTTAATAAGTGTTTTGTAAGATACAGATTAACAATGTCTCTTCCATCAATTTCAGAGGGGCCTGTTTTATGGAATACGTCTAGTCCAATATCTTCTATACCTATGTGAAGGTTATTCATAAAAACTCCTTTTATAGTTTAATGATTTATATAAATTCTTTTGAAGCTGCAGCAATTTTTGAATAGACAGTTTTCCAGCTTCAATAACGGCATGATTATAGTAGTAATAATGATCAAGATTAGTATCTTTTAGCCAAAAATTTTGTTTGGCTTTTTGGAAAAATGGGGTTCCCGGAAAGGGAACGGCTATGGAAATTTGAACATGATCGGGGGCTAATTTTTTTATGAGATTACAGGTGTCTGTGATTGTTTTTTCGGTTTCATGGGGAAGCCCGATGATAATGCTGTAGAAACGTTTAAGGTTATATTTTTTCAATATGGCATTTGCTTGTAAATAATCTTCAATAGTTTCGTCTTTTTGAATATAAGTAAGAATTTGTTGATTGCCAGATTCTAAACCTGAACATACAGAATAAAGGCCCCTTTGAACTAATTGGCAGAATATATGGTTTTTTTCAGCTTTGATAATATGATCCATTCGAGCGTGAATACTAAAAGGAAGAGAAGGAAGCTGTTTTTTATGTTCTTCAATAAATTTAATAACCCAAGGCAGGGACATAAAGAAGCTGTTTTCTAAAAAAACGAAACCGTTAACCCCCTGTTTGCAGGCATGGCGCATATCTTCAATGACTTCATCAACTTTTCTAAAAGCGATTGGATGGCAATATTGCTTGTTAATTTGATTTTCACAAAAAATACAATTATTAATACATCCCCAGGCGGGCGCCTGAATACTGGCGGCTTTTTTTTTGGAGCCAATTAGATCTTCAAATGAATGCAAATCTATGATGGGGGGCTGCTTAGCTTTTTTTATAGGGTGCTTTTTCAGGAAGGAATAAATTTGTTTTTCCCAATGATAACCTAAAAAACAACAATTAAAAAGCTTACCATAAGTGTGACAAAAATCTTCTGTTACATAGCCAAAAGCTAGGCAAGATGACATTCCATATATTTTTTTTACAATTTTAATTGTGGATGAAATCCGATAGGTTTGGATAAAAAAAATAAAAATATAATTTTGTTTTTCTAAGATTTTTTTCTCAAACTTTTCATAGCTTTCCAAATCTGCATCAATTATCTCGGTGTAGATGTTGTTTTTTCGTAAAAAATTAGCAACAAAAATAATTTCATTGGCAGGGGCTGTTTTATTTGCCTTGGTTAACACCAAGGATTTACAAATTGAAGAAGAACGGGGAGGGCGAATAATACAAATTTTTTGATTCATTGCAAAAAAATACTAAAGGCTTTTATAAAGTTACGCAATTCTTTTTTAGAAAAAAATCATGCGAAGTTATTGTTTTAATGATGGCAAAATAGTTCTATTAGACAAAGTTTTACCTGTTTGCAAAAAAGGTGGAGTTATTTTTAAACCATTGGTGATGGGGATCTGCCGTTCGGATATTAAATTGTTACATCGTTCAAAAAAGGAAAATATTTCAGTAATTCCTGGGCATGAAGCCATCGGCATAATTTATGAATCTCGTTCTCCGTTATTAAAAAAAAATGAGTTGGTCGCTTTGTCTCCATTAATAGCTTGTGGTCATTGCATTTCCTGTCAACATGGTCAATCCATTTATTGTAGTTCTCGAAATCTGATTGGGTTTACGCGGGATGGCAGTTTTACCGATTACATGGTGTTTGAAGAAGCAGATTTAAAAGCGGATATTTTACATCATATCTCTGGGGTTGATGAAGATGCCGCAATTTTTGCAGAGCCCTTGGGGACTTGCTTGGAGGGGATTAAACGTTTACAGTTGGGCAATCAAAAGCGATCTGTTTGTATTATTGGCGGAGGGACAATGGGCCGTTTAGCTGCGATAGCATTGACTTCATTAAATGTTTGTAATGAATGTGTTATGATAGAATCACATATGGGCCGATCCAAAAACAATCGAGGTTTGAACTCCCAAATTTTCTTAGGTACCGCTGAGCAAGTGAAAGACAAGACCAATAATAAAAAATATGATATTGTATGGGTGGCTACTTCATCAAAAAAAGCTCAGAAGGACGCTTTTAAATATGTTCGGCCGGGAGGTAGGGTTCTGTTTTTTGCCGGCATAGGTAAAAATGATAAAATGCAGATTTCTCACCATCAAATACATTATCAAGGAGTTTCAATTACTGGTACACATGGCGTTAGTGCAGAGATGTTCACACGTTCTCTTCAATTATTAAAAAATAAAACGGTTAATTGTTCACAATTGATTACAAAGTCTTTTGGTTTTGACAATATTTCAAGAGCGTTTTATCAAGCGCAAAAGAAAAAGCATTTCAAGATAATTCTTCGTAAAGGTTAACTGAGCCGGAAGTAGTTGACGATGAGTATACTTTAAATAAGAAAAATTTAAGTCTTCTTTTTAAGAAATAAAATCAGCCGATTGTTCCTGTTCACTTTGAATAGGAGTATAATTGGCGAATTGCGCTAGCTCTTTTCGGAAAGTAAGATCAATAGTTCCTATGCTGCCATGCCGGTTTTTGGCAACAATAAGCTCTGCCTGGCCGGGCTTGTCATAAGCGTCGTAGTATTCACGTCTGAGCAAGAAAAAGACCAAATCCGAGTCTTGTTCCAGAGATCCACTTTCACGTAAGTCACTCATCATGGGGCGGTGGCCGTGCCGCTCTTCTACCTTTCTGGAAAGCTGGGAAAGGCACAGGATAGGGATATTCAGTTCTCGGGCAAGTGTTTTTAGCATGCGGGAAATTTCCGAGATTTCAATCTGTCTGCTTTCGCCGGCCCGAAATGACCCTGATCCTGACAGCAGCTGCAGGTAGTCGATGACTAAAAATTTAATGTCATAGGCTTCTTTCATACGGCGTGCGCGTGCGCGAAGATCGGTAATTTTTAGTCCCGGCTGGTCATCGATGATCATTGTATTGTTCATCATATTGTTAACTGATGCGACAATGCGCTGGTAGTCTGTTCCTTTAAGGGCGCCTGTTTTTATTTTATCGGACTCTATTTCCGATTGGGAACAGATCATCCGGTGAAGAAGCTGTTCGGCGGTCATTTCCAGGGAAAAAATGCCGACTGCAAATTTGTTTTTAAAACAGATGTTTTCAGCGATGTTGATCGCCAATGCGGTTTTACCCATGGCCGGGCGTGCGGCTAATATCATGAGATTGGAAGAGTGGAATCCATCGACCATTTTGTCCAGATCGCTAAAGTGGGTGGGAATGCCGGTAAGGGCCTGATCATTAGGTCCTCGAAGCTGATATTGTTCCTGTTTTTCCTGCAGTTCTTTTAAGTAGGGGATTCTTGCTGTTGCGCGCATTCCGGAAAGAAGGTCTTTTAAAAGAACGCCTTTTTCTTTATTGGCCGCTTGCGAGATCTGGAAAAATTTTTCCTGGGCCTCATCCAAAACGCTATAGACATCTTCAGGTTCTTCCAAAGCTTTTTTTTCTATTATCTGCGAGGTATCGATCATTCTTCGAAGAACAGCCTTGTCTTTTACAATACGCACATACTCTTCAATAAAAGCGGATGTTCCCGCGTATTGGGCTAAAGAGGTAAGGTAAGCGATTCCGCCGACATCTTCTAATTGCTCCTGCCTTTTTAGGGCTTCTGCAACGATATGGATATCTGCCGCCTGATCTTTATGGTGCAGCCCTTGCAGCGCCTGAAAAATGCGCTGATGTTCCGTATAGAAAAAATCCAGTGCCTCCAAAGAGTCAGCGGCGACATTTAGGCTGCTTATTTGCGTAAGCATACAGCCCAGCACCATCATTTCCGATTCTTTGGAATTGGGGGAGACAAGAGTTTTTCTATTTTTCATACAAAGCCTTATTAATGAAGTTTATCTGCCCATTCATGGGGAGACTTGGGTGTTTTGGTAAAGGATTCGACAACGGGGCTATTTTGCGGAAGTGTAAGGGTCATGTCCATTTCTTTTTTCCCCTGAAACCAAATAATTCCCGTCAGATCCCATTTGCGGGCGGTTTCAACAGCATCGGCAAACCATTTGAGCTGATTGCCGCCTTCTCGTATGCATCCTGTTTCAAAAACAATCAAGGGCTTGGACGAAGCGATGCGTTTTAATTTTTCATAAATAGGCTTGAAAATTATTTCAAAACTTTCCCATTGGCTGTCCCAGCCGTGTTTTTGTTTTGTTTTTCCAAAGCCGTAATTATAGCCGTCCATTCCTAAGATGTCGATATATCTATCGCCGGGATAGTAATAGTCGGCAGAGTTCCATGGGGCGGTATCGGTATCGGGAAGAGAACGCGCATAAGGGCAGAAGGCCCAAAGGGTATTGGTCACGCTCAGGTTCTCAAAGATGCCAATAATATAGCGCACCATTTTCTGGTAAATTTCAGGACTGTCTTTTCCAAAATCTTTTTTTTCCGTTCCCCAGTGATAGCGAGACAGGTTCATATTATGGGCCAGCCGCATGATAACAGGCCGTTTGTGGTGTTTCATTTTACGTGCAAACATTTTGATGTAGTCGTCGTATTTTCCTGCGGCGATATCGGAATACAGGATTACTTTTTCTTCTCCGTTTTCTATATATAATGGTTCCCAAGAAATGCAGGCGACGGCATTTTTATCCCATATAGCTTCCAGCTGTTCTTCAGGGAAAGAGGCCTTATCGATTTGACTGGGCGTAGGCCATGTGATGAAAAATTCGATCAGCTGGGGAGGAATATTTGTCTGATCGGTAGCCATATCGATCGTTTGCGTAGTTACGGACCCATTTTTAAGAGCAATTCCCCAATATAAGTTTTTGTCTTTTGGCTGCCGGGCATAAAAAGTAATGCCGATAACAACAATGAAGACAAAAACAAAAAATACAATGAGCTTTTTTAACATGGTGACGCCTTGGCTATTTTTTACAAGAATATGAAAAAAAAAAATAATCACAAAGAACCTTTTTGCAAAACTTCTTCAAAGAAGGTGCCTTTTATCTCTTTTAGGCTTGAGAAAATTACTATTAGAATTACTGATAGAATCAGTTTCTTTAGACCATTTAGTCATATGATATAAACTAGAATTACAGTTTCATTTTCTCTTATAGGTAAATATTATTAATAATTTTGATGTGTAGAAATTCTCACTTGTGTAAAGTTTTTTCTTTTTAAAAAAGGAGTTTTTATGTCAGGAAGAGTTACTGATAGAGATATAACTAGACAAGATTTTGTTGTTCGAGATTTGCAAATGCAAGTAAATGGGGCTGACCGGCGTTTACAAGAATCGATTGCAAGAACAAGAGAGGCTGAAACTCAATTAATTCGAAGCATAAAAATACCTACAGTAGATGTTAGGGTAGGAGCCGTAATTGATGTTACTAATATAAAATACGAGGAAGCACAAGCTGCCGGCGAAAAAAACCGATTAGTTCATCAATTAGGAACTGAACAGGCAAAATTGGGGCATATGCAGCGTGAAAAAGAAGGCTCGGGCTTTTGGCACAAAACAGGAAAAGTTTTTAGGGGGATTTTTTCAGGAGGAGTTTCCGTTGGCTATAAGTTTTAAAAATTTGGGATTAGATCATAGGATTTTAAGAAGAATAAGGGTTTTGTAAAAAGGTATATTTTATTATACCCTTTAGCTATATTCGGTTTTTCACAATTAAAAAAGATCCATGTATTTAGAAATTGATTCGCTAACATCTAACGAAAAACAAGAGATCATACAAAAATTTCCCTTTATCGATAAGCTAGATGCAAAGCAGCGGTATTTATTGCATGCTTTGGTTGTTTTAGGGCAGGCGGACAGAATTTTCCCCTCTTCTTATGAAGAAGAGAAATGGCCTTTGGTAAAAAGTCTTTTGGACAGCCTGCAAAAAGTAGAAGATTTTTATAGAGAGGAAGGCGGGCTGATCGGATATCACCGTCTTTTTTTGGATCTGTTAAAAAATGATCGGCCTTCGAGGAAAAAAACATTTATTCAGCCTCCGATTGTTGATATTCGAAATGATTTTTCTCAAATTGTAGAAACGGGATTACAGCATCTACCCGAAATGGCTTTTGCTTTTCCGTTAGGAGGAGCAGCTGACCGTTTAAATTTGATCGATCCGGAAAATCATTCTTCTTTGCCGGCTTCGCTTTTACCTTTTTTAGGGAAATCTCTGCTTCAGCTTCTTTTTCAGGATATTGAAGCGCTGGAATATCTATATGAAAAAAAATATTCAGGCAGGCTTTCTATTCCTGTCGTTATTATGACTTCTTCTGAAAAACATAATCATGAAGTAATTGAAAAGATACTTGAGGAGAATAACTGGTTTAATCGCTCAAAAGAGCGCGTTAGGCTGATGCAGCAGGTATCTGTGCCGATGATTGCTGAAGATGGAGAGTGGATTGTCCCCGACCCTTATGAAGTTTTGTTTAAACCCAGCGGACATGGGGCCATCTGGAAGCTGATGAAAGAGCAGAAAATATTTTCCTGGCTGCGAGAGCTGAAGAAAAGCAAGCTGATTTTGCGTCAGATCAATAAC
>CAZULH010000067.1:0-6705 GCA_964621105.1 uncultured bacterium | reverse complement strand
AATCTTCAATTTCTTCTGTGTCTAACATTCTGTTAGGAGCTGTTTGCGCTGAAGCGCTAGACCCTGCTGCTTGTGCGGAAGAGGCTGTCGTTGTAGAACTGGAAGGATAATCATCAGCATAGACCTTGTTTTCTTGAGGTGTTTCAATGATTTTTGCTAATTGTTTTACTTTTTCGGCTGCTTGTTTGGCTGCATCTGGATGATAAGCGCTAACCTCAGTGGAGGAGCCTAGGCCCATTTGTTCTTTGATTAATTCCATCTGGCCTTTTTCATGAAAAATATCGATGCATTCTAAAGCGCCTTTTTGGGCACCGCTTTTATGTTTAAGCCAGATTTTACCCTGAGACAAGCTGATGAAATGGATGGAATATTTGTCTTCAAATTCATGTTGTTTTAGGGAATGCTCGATCATCTTTCCGATCTCGTTGCCAAGTTCTTGCAGTTCGGGCGTAGATAAAACTTCTTTTCCCTTATTTGATAAAAAGAGGGAGTGCTGTTTACCGTAAATGGTAATTTTGAGCTCATAATCATCTTTCGGCTGTAAGGAAATATGTAAATTGGCGGTATTATGCGGCTGGGCATGAACCCCTAAAATACCCTGGGCAAGAGTATCTGTTCTGTCTGCATCGCGAGCAAGAGGATGTCCCTTATATCTCACTGTGTCAGAGGTCTTTACTGAAGATACGCTTCTTGCGTCCCAATCAGCCGAAACGATACTTGTTGTTTCGATATCGCTTTCTCTGTCGGAAGGGGCCTCTATTGCAGAACGGGAGCTAATTAGCCATTCAGGACTAATCATAATTAATAAACCTTTGTATTTTTATTATTTTATATATTAATTATAGCATTATATGAGTTAATTTTCAAGTTTTTTCTAGTTAACACTGTGGCGTAAAATCTTGGTATTTAATGATATGTGATAGTTTGAAAATAATTGTTGGCAGGGAAGGGCTTGATATGTAAGGTATTAATAATTAGGCGATTACAACTTACTAAAGGTCAGTTAGATATCTTGTTCAGATAAAGCAAAAAGATGCTTTCTATAGGGCTCTAGGTAATAGTCCTCTTGAACGCCTTTTGCCATTTCGGAAATATCTACACCTAAGGTGCTTCCTTGTAAAACGGGGCATCGTTGGCCTTCGAAAATATTGGGTTGGTTAAGCAGCTTAAGGCGCAGGGTTAACTCATATGTACGCAAAGAAAGCTCTATCCAGTCTCCCGGCTTTTTATCTGCAACGAGCGCTAGGGGAACAAATTGAGGCAGGCTCAACTTTCCCTGAAAACAGATCTCATAAGTCAAGGTTTGAAAAGTATCTTCAGTATCATCGGGATTTTCTGAAATACGTATCTGTACAAAAGGCTCATTTTTATCGATCTGATACTCGGACCTAAGATGGCGTTGCATGATCCCGCCAAGGCAAAAGGGCACAAGAAAGGTATTTGGAAAAAGCAAGCTTCCTTCGATTATCCGTTTGATTCTGATGGCGTCCAGTAAAAGAGGAACAATATCGGAATCCGCACCTCTTTGAAAATTCTCTTCATACATTTGATGGATGCTTTTTCTTGAAAGTTCATGAAGAATTGATGAAGCCATATAGAAATCTTTGGTTTTTTTAAAATGGACAATCAAGATAATGGAAAGCAAAACAAAAATGCAAAATTTTTTTCTATGATTTTACAGAAAAGTGATTGTGAGAGAATTTCTAGGTATCAGTTCGATAGCAGAAAAGTGCAAAAAAACGATCTGTTTTTTGCACTTAACGGAGAAAAAAATGACGGTCATGATTTTTTAGAAGCGGTAGCGAAACAGGGAGCTTACGGCGCTGTCGTATCAAAAACATATAAAAAAGAATCTTTCGGGCTTAAGCTTTTTTATGTGGATGATGTTTTAGCTGCTTTGCAGGCTTTGGCAAAAGAAAAACGAAAAAATATGGATGTAACCGTTGTCGGCATTACCGGCTCATGCGGAAAAACAACGACAAAAGAATACCTCTCGCATCTACTGAAAAAACGCTACAAGGTATATAGCAATCCCGAAAGCTATAATTCGCAGATTACCCTTCCGATCACCATTTTAAATGCGCCGGAAAATATCGATATCATGATTTTAGAGATATCGATGAGCCAAAAAAATGAGATCGATACATTGGTCGCAATCGCAAGCCCTCATATCTGCGTGCTGACAAAAGTAGCCCTTGCCCACGTAGAAAAGTTTTCAGGAGGGATCAAAGAGATCGCGCAGGAGAAAATAAAAATATTCGGATCAAAAGAATTTAAAAAAGGGTTTTTCCCTTATAGCTTTTTGCCATACTGCCCTCAATTGAACAGGCTTCGAGACTTTGCTTCTGTGTCATTGGACAGTAAACATGCCGACTATTATCTTTCTTCTGATGAAAAACAGATGCAGGTTTGGGAAAATAAAAAAGGGTTTACTTATCCCAAGCCTTTTTCTGAAAAACATCTGCTTGAAAATTTTCTTATGGCCGGAGCCGTATGCAGGTATTTTCAAATGGGATGGAATGAAATTACATCGCAGATAACTTCGATCAAACCGATCGCCATGAGATTTGAGAAATTTTATCAGAATGGCATTATGTTTATTAATGATGCCTATAATGCCAACCCCGAATCCATGCAGATGGCCCTTGCGCATATGCCTACGCCCATGCATGAAGGCAAACGCATTGCTGTATTAGGCGACATGAAAGAACTGGGAGATTTTTCTAAAAAAGCACATGAAGAAGTGTTTGTAAAAGCAAAAGAGCAGGCAGACCTTGTCTTATGTATGGGGGAAGAGTTCTCCTGCCATTTTCAGAATAAAAAAAGCAAGCGGGCCCATTTTTTTACAACACATCAGGCTTTAGCGAAATTTTTGAAAAAGAAAATGAAAAAAGATGATGTGATTTTGGTCAAAGGATCGAGAAGTATGGCAATGGAAAAAATTTTCCCCTATTTATAACTTTTTTTCTTTTCGAATTTTTCATAAGATACTTATAGAGGGCCTATGATTGTATATCTGCTGCAATATCTAAAAGAGATGGGGATCAATGTTCCTGATGTTTTTACCTATCTGTCAACGAGGGTTATTCTCGCTGCCATTACAACATTGATTTTAACCATTTTTTTAGGGCCTCTTTTTATCCGTAAGCTTTATCAGTTAAAAATCGGTCAGCCTATCCGTGACAATACCGTCTGTCCTGTATTGGCCGAACTCCATTCAAAAAAGAAAGATACTCCCACTATGGGAGGAATTTTGATCTTGACCTCGTTGTTATTTTCTTTGCTGCTGTGGATGGATCTTTCTTCTTCCTTTACGCTTATTTTAGCTTTTACAACGATTTTTTTAGGCGTTGTCGGAGGGATCGACGATTATCTAAAGCTGAAAAATAAAAGCTCAAAGGGAATTTCAGCCAGGGCAAAGTTTTTTTTGCAGTTTATTTTTGCGACGATTATTTCCGTTTATCTTTTAAGCCACGGCTTTTCTTCCTATTTACATGTTCAGGAAAAAACGTTTAAGCCTCCTGTTGCAAAAGAGATTTATAAAAATGACCGCTCTATCGTAACGGTATTGCCGACGGAAAAATATATGAAACGCCTGTATGTCCCTTTTGTAAAAAAACCTTTTATTTTTGCAAAAAACAGCGGAGCAATTTTTTTCTTTTGTCTTTTTCTGTTTGTGATTATCGGTGCGTCCAATGCGGTTAATTTAACAGATGGACTGGACGGTTTGGCGGCAGGACTTTTAATTATGGCCTCTATTGTTTTTGCGCTCATTGCCTTTTTTTCCAACCACTTTGAATTATCGCGTTATCTAAATCTGTTATATATTGAGGGAAGCGGGGAGATCGCTGTCTTTTTATTTGCTCTGTCCGGCGCCCTTTTAGGCTTTTTATGGTATAACGGATTCCCTGCGCAGGTCTTTATGGGGGACATCGGCTCTTTGACATTGGGAGGAATTATCGGTGTATGCGCCATCCTTTTAAAAAAGGAAATTCTTCTGGCCCTTGTCGGAGGTATTTTTGTAGCTGAGGCCCTTTCTGTTATTTTGCAGGTATGGAGCTTTAAATACCGAAAAAAACGGATATTCTTGTGCGCACCTTTGCACCATCATTTTGAATATAAAGGCTGGTCGGAAATGAAAATCGTTCTGCGTTTTTGGATTATCGGTTTGCTTCTTGCAATAATTGGGATCTCCTCTTTAAAATTCCAATAATTATGCATTATCTAGTATTAGGATTAGGTCTATCCGGACAGGGAGCTCTGCGATACCTGCTTGAAAAAAAGCAGAAGGTTGCAGCTTTTGACCATTTCCGCAGGCCAAACCAAAACCTTCTTGCAGAAGGATTGCTCTTCATTGAAAAAGAAGAAGATATCCCATGGGAAAAAATCCATACGTTAATCATATCGCCGGGGATCGACCCGTCTTTGTCGATTGTCCAGACCGCAAAAACAAAAAATATAGAGATTATCGGAGAAATCGAACTGGTCTTGAGAGACTGTAATAATACCTGCATAGGTATAACGGGAACCAATGGAAAAACAACTATTGCCTCTTTGATCGCTCATGTTCTTAATTCTACAGATCATAAGGCCCTTGCTCTTGGAAATATCGGCAGACCCTTAAGCTTGGCGGCAATGAAACAAGAGGAAATTCTCGTTATAGAGCTTTCTTCTTTTCAGTTAGAGACCATGAAATCTTCAAAATTGGATATGGCCGTGATTAGCAATATTTATGAGGACCACCTGGACCGGTATTCTGACTTTGCCTCATATATTATTGCCAAATGCAACATCCAAAACTGTCTAAAAAAGAATGCGCCTCTTTTTATTTCTTCTTCTACGTATGCAGAATATAAACATTATCTGCCCTATCCGGATATTTCATTTGTAGAAGAAGATAGGCGATTGGAAAATCCCGTTACCTTTACGGAAAATCTGTCTTTTGCTTTTGCCGTATGCCGGCGTTTTGGTGTTTCTTTGCAGAATTTCATGAAAGGAGTCAGTACATATAAGCCTCATCTTCATCGGTTGGAACTGGTAGGAGAAATTAATAAGATCCGTTTTTATAATGACAGCAAAGCGACCAATATCGAAGCGGTTATGTACGCCGTCAATAAATTGCAAAAAAATATCATTCTTATTGCAGGAGGAAAAAATAAAGGTTTTTCTTTTGGTAAATGGAGACTATTAAAAAATTCGGTTATCTGTATTATAGCAATTGGAGAAACGAAAGAGAAAATTAAAGAAGAATTAAAGGAATTTTCTGTTTTGTGCGTTTCTTCGCTTGAAGAAGCTGTAAAAAAAGCGTATGGTATAGCTAAACCCGATGACAATATATTGTTGTCTCCCGGATGTTCGAGTTATGATCAGTTTGATAACTACGAGCACAGGGGTAAAGCTTTTGTTAGCTATGTAAATCAATTACAAAAAGGGGATTGAATCCAATGAAAAAGCGCGATGCAATTATTATTTCTGTGTTAGTGAACGCAGGATTATTGATTATCTTATTTATAAGCGCCATTACGACCCACGATCAACCGAAACAGGCCCTATCACCGGACATGGTCAGCGCTATCTCCGAACCTATGGACAATCCTATCGCATCTCTTAGTGAACCTGTCGTAGAACCGGTTCAGGAAATTGTAGCCATGCAGTCAGCGGCTATTGCCAGAGAAGAAATTGTTCCTGAAGAACCGATCGTTCACAAACTGCCGCCCCTTGAGGAAAAACAAAAAGGAATGGCTGTGCTTCCGCCGACCAATTCCTACAAGGAGGTGGTGGTGAAAAAGGGAGATACTTTAGAAAAAATCGCCAGATTTCATCATACAAGTATAGCGGAAATAGAAAGGATCAATCATCTTGCCAGCCATATGCTTAGGATCAATCAGGTTCTTTTAGTTCCAAAAAATGCGCAAAAACCTTCGCAGCCTGTCGTTGTTTCACCAAAAGAGGCCGAAGCCGAATACTATACGGTCAAAGTAGGGGACAATCCATGGACAATTGCCATGAAACATAATATGAAGGTTTCGGATCTGATGCGTATTAATAACCTCAATAAGGAAAAAGCAAAGAAAATTCGTCCGGGCATGAAATTGCGGATTCGTTAATTTATGAATAAATCCGTTTTTCTTATTCTGCTTAGCATAGCGATCCTATTTTCTTTAGGATTGATCATGATCTTTAATACGACTTCAGCGGAATTAATCGATAAATCGCAGGATGCCAATATCCATTATGCCCTTTTAAAACAAACCGCTTATGGATTAGCGGGGATTACTATTGCTGTTTTGCTGTGGAAGGTAGGATATGTATCTGTTCTTCGGCTCAGCCCTTTTATGCTGTTTGCTGCTGTTTTATTGTTATTGTTAGTGTTTGTACCCCATGTCGGACAGGAGATCAACGGCGCAAAAAGATGGATCGGTATTGCAGGCATCGGCCTGCAGCCTTCGGAATTTGTCAAATATCTCATTCCAATTTACTTTATCGATAGGATCACTATAAAAAGGCCGGAGAGATTTTTCGATTTTATCAAGCTGCTTATTGTTTTTCTTATTCCTTTAGGTCTGATTTTAATTGAGCCTGATAGCGGTACGACCGCCATGATATTGTTTACGCTGATTATTTTATTTTTCCTTACAAAAATACGCTGGCTTTATTGGATGATGCCTCTTTTGATAGTCGCTATCGCAGGCAGTGTAATGGCCT
>CAZULH010000066.1:0-6766 GCA_964621105.1 uncultured bacterium | reverse complement strand
GCTAGAAGGGTTTGATTTAACTGAACCTGTCATTGCTTTTAATCTCTTATTATTTAATTATTGTTATAATAATATTATAAAAAAATAAGTTAAAAGTCAATATAATTACGGTTAATTAAAATTTTAAATTACAATATAAGTAATTAATAATTAAATGTTTAATTAATAAGTTTGTCTAGAAGCTCCGTAGACCTGGTTAAAAAGGCGTTAAGTTCTTCCGGGGGCATCTCTTTTTGCGAGATTTTGGTTAAATCATACAAGTGAGAGATGAGGGATTTGGCAAGATCGGGGTTGGAAGATGTAAGTACTTGAGCCTTTTTAACTAAGGGGTTATTGGTGTTGACAACAAAGGTTTTTTGAGAGGGAAATGACTGATTTTGAGTGATTTGCATGTAGTCGCGAAATCTTCTCTCTTCTTCCTTGATCAGAAGAAAGCCGGGAATGGAGCCGTCGGCCAAACTTTTGGCCTCTACTTGAAGATCTTTTTGGTCTAAGGCCGATTGAATGAATTCAGCGATTTTTATCCTTTCGGTTTTGCCGGAAGCGTCCATGAGGTCCTGTTCTTTGGACGGGTCGAGGATAGACGGGTCGATATTACCGTCAATACGTTGGAATTTATAGCCATTTTTTCTCTCTAAAGAGGTCATCAGGGTCGTGTCGACATAGGCATTGGCAAAAAGCACTTCGATATTAAGCTTTTTGTAAAACTCTAAAAATTGGGTGTGGTCCTGTGTGTAGAAGATCGTTTTATCGCCTTTTCTTTCTACATATTCTTCAAGGGTTGTCCATTCTTTTTTGGTGTTTTTCCAAAGAAGGGCCTTTTTTGTTCTCTCATAGAATTTATCATCCTGAAGGATGCCTAGTTTAAAGATGGTCTCAATATCTTCAAAAATGCTTTCGAGCTTTTTTCTGTCGGTATTGAAAAGACAAACGAGGCGGTCGGCAATTTTTTTCGCTACATGCTGGCCTAATTGACGGACGGTCTGATCGACCTGCAGATAACTTCTGGAAACATTAAGAGGAATATCGGGACTGTCGATCGCTCCTTTTAGAATGGTTAGAAAATCGGGGAGGATGTCTTTACAGTTATCAGATACGAAAACACGGTTGCAGAAAAGACGGATATTGCTTTTTTGAAAATCGAAGTTTTTATCGATTTTCGGAAAGAATAGGATGCCTTTTAAATGAAAGGGGACCTCGACGTTTAAATGGATCCAGAAAATGGGGTCATGCAGATCTTCCGGATAGAGCTCATGATAAAAATCGATATATTCCTGATCTTTTATCTCGGCTGGAGATTGAAGATATAAGGGGTCTTTGTTGTTATTGTGAGTATCATTAAGGTAAATGCCATAAGGGATAAATGGACAGAAACGCAAGAGGATCGATTTGATCTTGGCTTCATCGAGATAAGCGGTATCTTCTAGATGAAGGATGATGTCTGTTCCTATTGTTTGTTTATCGGATGAGTCAAGGCTATAGTTGGAAGAGCCGTCGCAGGACCAGAAAACGGCGCTCTTTTTTTCTTCAAAGGATTTTGTATGGATCTCTACTTTTTTTGCTACCATATAGGCAGAGTAAAAGCCGAGGCCGAAATGTCCGATGATCTGATCTTTTTCCTGGTTGGTCTGATAATGTTTTAAAAAGTCTTCCGCTCCGGAAAAAGCGATCTGGGAAATATATTTTTCAATTTCCTCTTCGCTCATGCCGATGCCGTTGTCGGAAATTGTGACTGTATTTTTCTCTTTATCGATTTTGATGTCGATGCGGAAGGGGTCGTTGGACTCTTTTGCCTTTTTTTCGGATTGCAAGAGCCTTAGTTTTGAAATAGCATCAACAGCATTAGAGACTAGTTCTCGAAGGAAAATGTCTTTTTCTGAGTATAGCCATTTTTTGATGATCGGCAGAATATTTTCACTATGGATCGATAAAGTTTTTTCTTTCATAAAACACGTTCCTTTTTTTGCTTTAACTCATTGCATTTCAGTAACAATTTAAAAATATCAATCGATTGATGTCAATGAATTTTAAAGATTGGAAAATAACCGGGAATGAAGAAAATCCATGATGGCAGAAAACTCGCGATGAGCTTTTTTCGTAATATTCTGAATAGGATTTTTTTGAACCGAAGCTTGCAGAATTTGTCTGTGAAACGGGATCTCTCCGATAAGGGGGATTTTTTTTTCTTTAATAAATTTGTCAATCTCTGAGCGAATGGAATGTTCCAAATTGCTTTTATTAATGATTAGTCCGCAGGGAATTTGGAAATGTTCGGCTAAATAATGGGCGCGTTTGACGTCATGCAAAGCAGAGGGGGTCGGTTCGGCTACCATAACAACAAAATCGCTGCCCGTTACGGAAGCGATAACCGGACAGCCTATGCCGGCCGCTGCGTCAATGACGGTAATATCGGGTTTTCTTTGGTTGTTTTGCGCATATTTTCTTACAGAAGCCACAACTTCTCCTGAAGCGAGCTCTCCTAAAATAAGTTCTCCTGAAATTAGCTGGAGGTTGTTTTTTGCCGCTTCATAAATATAGCCGATTTCTTTTTTTGTTTCAGAAATAGCTCCGGCCGGACAAATATGTTTGCAGGCCATGCAGCCTATGCAGGTATCTGCAATAAAGGCCGGATAGCGGTTTTTAACAAAGACAATACTGTCCTGTTTGCAGACATCCTGGCATTTTCCGCATTTGATACATTTGGAAAAATCAAATTTTGGAATAGGGTGATGAATCGTTTCTGTTAATGTTCTGTTAAATCCAAGCATTAAATGATCATTTGGACATTCAACATCTGCATCTATGATTGCTGTCTTATACTTTTGTGAAAAAAGATAGGCAAGAGCGGTTGATACAAGGGTTTTTCCCGTTCCGCCCTTACCGCTTAAAACAGTAATTGTTAATGGCTGCATGTATCTCCTAAAGAGGCTTTTTTTGCCTTTTTATCTTTCCATTCGTCAAAAATTTCATCGACAGTTTCTTTTGTGCCGATGAAAACTAAAAGATTGTTTTCTTCACAAAGCTCCAGAGCTTTTCTTCCCAGGGAAAGACATAGAAGAACATCAATTTTTTGCTGTTTTAAAAAAACAGGAGGAAGAAGAAGACCTCCGTTATGAGAACTGTTATTATCAAGAATGGCAATGATGTTTTTTGACTCATCTAAAACCGTATAGGTCTCACATCTTCCAAAATGCATGGCAACCTTTTCTTTTAAACCTTCTTTTCCATGTGTGGGGATAGCTATTCTCATAATAACACCTTACAGTGATGATGGGCGAATAATGCTTGAAAAGCTATTTTTTTCATTGTTTTACTCTTTGATTAATAAATTTTTCTAAAGCATTTGTTACTTTTCCAGAATCATAGATCACTTCGATATGACAATGATCAAGATGATCGGTGATGTTGGGTCCTGTTTGCTGGCAGATTAAATAATTTACATTTTTTGCATGAAGCATATTGGCAATGCGATATCCCGAACCCCGGGACTGATTAAACCATTGATTTTGGATAACTTCATGAGAAGAGACATTGTTATTATCAATGACATAAATATGGAAAAATCTGGCTTTTCCACAGGTGACGTTGATGTCGGTGTCTTCAGATGATCCGTTAGCTGCAATGGCAACTACAGTGGAAGAACTCAAATGAGAGTGAGCATTATCATGAGGATGCTGGTAAGCGGCTAAAGGCGAACAGAAAAGAAATAAACTGATAATAATTTTTTTCATGACTAAACCTCTTGGTTGTTGAGAAAAACATCTAAAGCTTTTTGCACAGGGCCGCTGCGGGTAAATACCTCAATATTGAACTGCTCAAATACATCGGATACGCGCGGGCCGATATTTTTACAGATAACATACTGAACATCTTTTTCCATCAGCATTTTAGCTACATCAATGCCTGTGCCGCCACGCTGATTTTGCTTGTCATTGGGAAGGGGCTCTTCCTTGATAATTTGTTTGTCTTCAACTGTGTAAATTTGAAAATAATTTGCTCTGGCAAAAGTATCGTCAATATCATCTTTTTTTGAAGGACCTTTTGCACAGACAGCTATTTTATATGTAGATTTTTTATTCATTTTATCTCCCCGATTTTCAATTTTGATGGCCTTGCCGTTAACAAGAGCATCAATAATTTTTTTCTTTGCCGCTTTTAAAAGACGATGAAAAGTGGACTGTGATATTTCCATATATTCAGCAGCCTGTTTTTGTTCTAATTCACAAAAATCTTTTAACCGAAAAGCCTCAAATTCTTCTTTTTTTATATGAACGGTATCGATTGTTTTAAGAGGAATTCCTGCAGGTTTGTAAAAGTAGGAAAGAAGCTGACAGGTAATTTTTTTATTTTTCGGTTGGCGGGTCATTATTTTCTTCGTTTTTTTGAATATATATTCATAATAAAGTTTCAGATAATTTTTAGCAATCGCTTGTTTTATAAGATGGAGTTCTTCTTTCCTTGCTATTAAAATGAAAAAATCACTAGCATTTTTAAAAAGAGTGTATTTATGAAAGTCTTTACGGTTCAATTAAATCCTGTTATTGGCGATATCGAATATAATACAAAAAAAATTTTCTATTTTCTGCAAGAGGCCAAAGAACAAAAGGCAGATGTCGTTTTATTTCCCGAACTGTGTTTATGCGGCTATCCTCCGGAAGACCTTCTGCTGTTTGATTCATTTATTGAAAAGATAGAAAAAAGTTTAAAGAAAATTGCCAAAGAGACCAAAGGCCTTTTTGTGGCAATAGGGTGTGTGCGAAAAAATCAGGAAGAATCCGGAAAGCGATGTTTTAACTCTGCCGCTATCTGTATCGATGGAAAAATTGTTGGATATAAAGATAAAACTCTTTTGCCTACTTATGATGTTTTTGATGAGGCCAGATATTTTGAAGAAGGAAAAGAACAGAAGGTTTTCGAGTATAAGGATAAAAAAATCGGTGTTGTTATCTGTGAAGATGTCTGGCAGCATGCGAAAATCGGAAAAGAGCTTCGTTATAAAAGGGACCCTATCCTTGAATTGGAAAAACTATCGCCTGACCTGGTCCTTAACATGACCGCCTCTCCGTATTATTTTCAAAAGATCCATCTGCGTTTGGATATTTATTTGGCAGCAGTAAAAACACTTCGATGCCCCATGTTTGTCTGCAATCAGGTGGGAAGCAACGACGAGCTGGTCTTTGACGGCTACAGCATGTGCATTGACGAAAAAGAAAAACTGATTTATTTGGCCAAGGGATTTGAGGAAGAAGCCTTTTTAATCGATCTGGAAGAGAAAGAGCATAAAGAGCTCTCTTTATCCTCGGATGACCTGGTCGATCTTTATCAGGCGCTTGTATGTGGGGTCAGGGACTATTTTAAAAAACAGAAGTTTACTAAAGCCTGCATTGGATTGTCCGGAGGGATAGACTCTGCTCTGACGGCATGTATTGCCGTCGATGCTTTAGGAAAAGAAAATGTTCTGGCCATAAGCATGCCTTCTCGATTTTCTTCCTTAGAAAGCATGGAAGATGCGTCGGAGATGGCAAAAAATTTAAAGATCCGTCTGATGGATATTCCGATTGATCATTTGTTCGGAGATTATCTGAGCTATCTTTCACCTATTCTGGCAGAAAAAACAGCATCGACTACAGCTGAAGAAAATCTGCAGGCGCGTATCCGGGGAAACATCTTAATGACCGTGTCCAACAAACTGGGATATATCGTTCTTAGCACCGGTAATAAAAGCGAGGTCGCTATGGGATATGCGACCCTCTATGGCGATATGGTAGGGGGATTGGGGGTATTGATCGATGTGATCAAAACGCAAGTTTATGAACTTTCCAAATGGATCAATAGAAACAAAGAAATTATTCCTGTGCGCATTATTGAAAAACCGCCGTCTGCCGAGCTTCGTCCCAATCAGAAAGACCAGGACGATCTTCCTGATTATTCGATTGTCGATACGGTATTATTGGAATATGTTGAAAATCATTTATCTGTTGAAGATATAGTTAAAAAACATAAACTGTCGTTTGAATTGGTTCATTCGCTGGTGAAAAGGATTCATTTGGCGGAATATAAAAGAAGACAGGGCCCTCCGGGCATACAGGTAACCAAAAAAGCATTTGGGAAAGGAAGACAGTTTCCAATTGTCCATCACTGGCAAATTTAGGGAGGATACAGAGAATGGAAGGACATCTAAAAAAAGAAATCGGATTATTTACTCTGCTATCGATAGGGCTGGGCGGAATATTGGGATCGGGAATTTTTGCGCTGCCTGCTGCCATGGGCGCAGTGGCGGGGCCTTCTTTAATTTTAGCGATTTTAATCGCCGGTATTATTACTGCCTTTTTAGGGATTTCTTATGCGGAATTGGGCGCGGCTTTTCCTTTAACCGGCGGTCCTTATTCTCTTCCGAGGCTTGCTTTGGGCGATCTTGGCGGTTTTTTAATGGGATGGGGATATTTTCTCTATCTTTTCATCGGAACGGCAGCTGTGATTGACATTTTTGTTGTTTACTTGGGTTTTTATATTCCCGGCCTAGGGTTGATTATATTCTTTATCTTATTTGCCACATATTGTGTGATTTCTGGAGAGCATGGTCTTCGAAGCCCTTTTGAAATTTATATAATGTTTGCCATAGTATGGGCAATTTTTCTATTCCAAATATACAAAATTGAGCTTATTGATGACCGGATAATTAAATTTCATCGTGTTACTAAAAACACGCAAATTGAGATACAAGATGTGAAAGCGATAGTTGAGGGATTAAGATACTACAGACTCT
>CAZULH010000065.1:0-6955 GCA_964621105.1 uncultured bacterium | reverse complement strand
AAGGTGTTTGACATAATCTGCCTTATGTTCCATGACGATGATTTTGTCATAGGAAAAGAGTTCTTTTTCCAAAAGATGATTGGAAGGAAGTTTTTTAAAAATGCAGGGGAAAAACCAATCTTTAAGCTCTTGTAAAAGCGAATTATAGACCGTCACTTCATATCCTTGCAGATAGAAGTGATAGGCATAGATCATAGAGATAATCCCGTCCCCAATGGTAAATTTTGTAATTAACGCAAATTTCCGAGAGGGAACAGGATCATGTAGGTTATTCATCTAGGACAGGACGAACGTTAACGGCTTCCTTTTTCCCATTTTTCCCTTCTGTAACCTCAAACTCGACCAATGTCTCTTCTTCTATTGTGCCGGTATCGGTTTGTAAATTGGATTTATGAAAAAAAAGATCTTTTTTTCCTTCTGTATCGTCATCAGGTATGATAAATCCAAAATTTTTTCTTGAGTCATACCACTTGACTTTTCCTCTTGCCATAAAATAAAAATCCTTTGGTTAGAAGCCTTTTTTAAAAAAAATAAAAGGCAATTACAAGAAATACTATATCGATATTTGAAAAAAAGGTGCAACCGTTAATCCATTGAAAGTTTAGCGAAGATATGTTAATTCGAAGAAAAACAGAGGGATTTTGTGAACTGTTCTTGGGATCAGGGTATTGAAATTATCAAGGCGATACAAGCGTATCGCACGCCTTTTTGGGACGATATTTTTATTTTTTTAAATTATTTTGATACGCAGCTTTTTGCCTTTGTTTTGATACCTATCATATGGATCGGGTATAAAAAAGTGCAGGGAATCCATATTTTTTATCTTTTTTTATTAAGTGTTTGGATCAACACTCTTTTAAAAAGCGTCTTTACCTGTTCGCGGCCTTTTGATATCGACCCGGCTCTGCAGGTGTTGTTTGTCGGGGGAGATTCTTTTCCTTCCGGAGCGGCGCAGACCTCTTTTTTACTGGGGGCCCTTTTGATTTATTCGTTTAGAAAAAAGTGGTGGGCATGGCTGATCGGGATTAACTACATTGCATGGATCGGTTTTTCCAGAATGTATCTGGGTGTGCATTTTCCTAAAGATATTATCGGGGGATGGTCAGTAGGTTTGATTCTCTTTTTACTAGATGTCTGGCTGTTTAAAAGGATCTTTCAGTATATGCATAAACAAACAAGTTTTCATGTATTAATGATAAGCGTGATCATTCCAGTGATGGGCTTTGTCTTGGTCCCTTCAAAGTTTGCAAGTACGCTTCTGATGGTTATTTTAGTTGTTAGTTTAGGGGTTTATATCAGCGATATAAATAAAATCTTTGTGCCTGCCTCAAAATCAAGGCTGGTTATTATCTTTCGCTCTATAGCAGTTATCGGTGGTGTTTTTTTATTATATGCTATCCTGCAGGCCTTATTTCACTCCATTTATATGAATGCGGTCGTTTTAGGCTTATGGATCAGCGTTATTGCCCCATGGCTTTGTATGCGCGTTCCTCTTTTGAAAGGACGGGCTTGAGAAGCAGGCTGTAGGAGGCGCCGACCAAGCTGATGACGCATCCGATAATCAGCACATAAGAAAGAGGAAGAACTACACATAAAAAACCTCCGATGGCAGGGGCAAATACCCCTCTGATCCCAACCATCAGGATATTAGTGGTGGAAAATTTTGAGGAGTTCTCCTCTTTAGCAAAAACAGTAGCGGAAAGATTCCAGACAAGGTTGCTTCCCGCTTGGGCAATTCCATAGAATAAAAAAGCAAAATTAAGAAAGAGAAGATGATAATTGGCGGCCAGCAGAAATAGGGGGTATAAGGCAAAGCCGATGAGTATGATTCCTGTCGTTGCCTTGAGGGGAAGATAAGCGAATACTTTTCGCCAAATATACGAAGAGGCCAGAACGCCCATGCCCATCCATATGTATCTCGCTATAGATATTTCCTCATGGTTTAAATGTAAAATTTCCACATGATAGATAGCGATAGCGGGGGTAATGATCATAAGGCCGATCCCTCCTAACATAAAGCTCCACTGAAAATGGGCAAAGTCCGGTCGTTTTTGTATTAATTTTGCACAGTCCTTCCAGGGACCGATAATAGGATTTTTCCATTCGTTTTTTTCGGGATTTTTCGAAACTGCAGAAGAAAAGGGAATGTTTTTCTGTATCAGTACAGAAGTTAAGGAAAGAAGGGCGAAAAGAGAAAAGCAGTATTGCCACATATTGCTATGCAGATCGAGCACTTTTCCTAAAAACAGGCCTAAGAAAATACTTTCTATAAACCGGAGCAGATACATGTTTGAAAAGAGTTTTTGCAGTGGTTTTTTGGGGATATTGATATTGGCCAGTTCGATTTGAGAAGGAATGCCTGCGCGGTAAAACAGCTGAAACCATATGCCGCAGAAGATTAAAAACCAGGCGGAATGAATATAAAACACAAATAAAAACGGGATTCTTCCCAATACCCAGGCGTAGATAAAGTTAGAGAGGAGTTTATGTTTATGGTTTTCTAAAGAAGAGCTCCAGTAAAAGGAAAAAAGGGAAACTAGCGGTTTCATTGCTGCAAAAAACGATAGCTGAAAGGTGGAGGCGCCCAAGTCTTTTTTTAAGATAAAAAGCATGAGGGTAAAAAGAGCAAAAAAAGGCTCATCGACAAGCGTCATCCAAAAAAAAGCAAACTGGGTTTTAGCTGATCTTTTTTCCATAAACGGCATAAAATATTTTGCATAAATTGTAGAGGAATTTTCTTTTTGTAGCCACAGAGGATATTTGCTTTGAAAAATCTATGTTTTTTGGTAGTCTGGTTTTTTTTTAATCCACCGAATATTATGAATAAATTTTATTTTAGCTTTCTTATTCTTTTTTTATTTTCCGCCTGTTCTTCACAAAAGACCTTATATGAAGATGTTAAGATTCATCAGGATAAGGCTTATGATCAGTGGCGCATATGCGACAAAAAGACATGCGGGGACGAAGTTTTTTTAGATGGTAAGTTATCTTTAGAGGACGCTTTGAAAATAAGTTTGCAGTATAACAAAAAACTTCAGGCTGTTTTTCAGGACAAAAAAATAGCTAAAGGAAAAATTTTAGAGGCGCTTTCCTTGGCCTTGCCTCATTTAAAGGGTTCGGCTGCCTATACCCGTATGGACACTGCGCCCAAGCTTGAGGTCGGCAACGCCAAAGTGACGATAGGCTATCAGAACAATTATTCCGTTGACCTGAACCTGCGCCAGCCTGTTTTTTATGCAGGACAGATAGCTGCCGGGATCGAAGCTTCAAAATTCTTTCTCTTATTTAGCGATGAGAGGATACGCAAGCAGCTGCAGACCACTATTTTTCTAACTGCCCAGGCTTATTATCACGCTCTTCTAGCTGCTCGGTTATATGAGGTTAATATCCAGACATTAAAGACAGCGAATGCCCATTTGCAGACGGTAAAAGACAAAAAAGAGCAGGGGCTGGCCTCTTCCTATGATATATTGCGATCAGAAGTAGAAGTGTCGAATTTTGAAGCAGAAAAAATCAAACAGGAAAATGCCCTTCATTTAGCCATTACACACTTATTAAAAACTTTGGGAGCTTCTCAGCAGAGCGATATCCTGTTGTCCGATGAGCTCGAATATGTTCCTTTTGCGGTAGAGTTGGAACAGGCGGTAGAAGTGGCTTTTAAGAACCGTCCCGATCTGTATTCAAGCGATATTGCGGTAAAAATGCAGGAAGATGCCGTTAAAGTTGTTAAAGGGGAATTTTATCCTCATGTAGATGCCTTTTTCTTTAATCGATGGGGAAGGCCTGATCCTCACACGACTTCTTTAGATTCTTGGGGAAGACAATGGAATTTCCGTGTCGCTCTGGAATGGCCTCTTTTTGAAGGTATGCGCAGGATCGGTAAATTTAAGCAGGAAAAAGCAAAGCTTAGACAGAAACAGATCGAATATAAAGATGTGAAAGAGACAGTCATCTTCGATGTGCAGAAAGCGCACCTTTCCCTGCAGGATGCCGATCAATTTGTTTCTACACAGCGTCTGGACTTACAAAGGGCAAAAAAAGCGTTAGAGATGGCGCAGGCGGGGTATGAGGAAGGAATTCAGACACAGGTAGAAGTAATGGACGCCCTATCTTCTTTGACCCGTTCCCAGAGTTTATATTATACAGCCTTATTTCAGCATTCAGTGGCCAAACTGGATTTGGACTATGCGATGGGCTTTTTTCATTTTGATCATTTTAGCGGAGGCGAAGAGATTACCTCTTCGAAATAATACACATGAAAAAAACAAAAATAGTAATCGTTACAATAGCCGTTATTTCATTTGCCGTTATGCCCTTTATATACAGGGCTAAAAAGCATAAAGAGCAGATGCCGATGACAGAGAAAGTGACTAAGATTGAAGTGGAAAAAGTAAAAAAGCATACTTTTGAAAAGTATCTGACCGTTTCTGCTGAATTGCACTCGACGCATGAAGTTGCTATTATTCCTAAGATCGCTTCGCAGGTAATGATTTATGCTTTTAAGGATCAGTCGCCGGTTTTGGAAAATACGCCGATAAAAAAAGGAGAGGTCTTTGCTGTCTTGGACAACCAGGACCTTCAGCTGCATGTTAAACGCTCTGAAAGCATGGTCCTTTCTGCTCAGGCAATGCTGGACTTAGCAAAGATTGCCTCTAATGATAAGACAAAAGATAAAAAGAGAATGGAAAATCTTTTTAAACAGGGGGCCATCACTCAAAAGCAGATGGAAATTGCGCAGATTGAAGAAGACCGCTCACGATCTTCGCTTGCACAGGCAGAAGCTCAGCTGATTCAGGCGAGGGCAAATCTGGAATTGGACCAATATCGATTAAGCCAATCGTATATCTCTTCTCCTATCGATGGGGTATTGGCGAAAAAACATATTTCTATCGGAGATATGACAAGTCCTCAAAAACCCATAGCTACAATTGTTACCATGGATAAAATGAAGCTTTTGGCGGGTATTCCCTATGAATATTTATCGGAGCTGGATCAGAAGGATCCTCAGATTGATATCCTCTATCAAAACAGCAAATATCCTGCCAAACTGTCTCATATTCATCCTACAGTGGACCCTATTACCCGTACGATTACTTTTGAGATGGAATTTGATAATTTGAAAATCAGTAATAATGAATATCTTTTTCATCCGGGTATGATTGTTACAGCCAACATTTATCTTAAGAAGAAAGATAATGTTTTATCCGCTGCTAAAAATAGTCTTTTACAGATGGACGGGAAGCATTTTGTTTTCCTGTATGAGAATGGACAGGCTCTTAGAAAAGAAGTTTCCGTTGGGTTAGAAGATGCTAGTTGCGTAGAAATTCTCGAAGGCCTTTCTGAAGATGCGCTACTGATTACGGAAGGTAAAAATAAAATTACCCAGGGCTCAAAGGTCTTTTGTGAAACAGCAGATGGAGAAGTGCGATGAATTTTGCCCGCTTTGGAGTTAAACGGCCTGTTGCCGCCCTCATGTTTTTCTTTTGCTGGATCCTAGTTGGTCTTGCCAGCTTTTTTATGCTGCCTGTGGACCTGATGCCTAAAATTGAACCTCCTGTTATCAGCGTCATTACTATCTGGCCCGGAGCAAGCCCTGAGGATGTAGAGACAAAAGTTTCTAAAGTCACGGAAAATAACTTAAGCATTATCAACAACCTTTCGGAAATTACATCGACTTCCCGTGAAGGTCTTTCTATTGTTAACTGTAAGTTTGACTGGAACAAAGACCTTGCTGAAGCTTCCGGTGAGATCAGGGACCGTTTAGAATTTGCGAAACAGCACTTTCCTTCCGATACTCATGATCCGATGATCTTTAAATTCAATACGTCAATGGCCCCTGTGGTTGTCTATAGTATTTCCGCTGAAGAAAGCTGGGAAGGGCTCGATGACATTGTAGAAGACAGAATTGTTCTTCCGATCAAGAGGATACAGGGAGTCGGAGCGGTTCAGTCTTTTGGGGGATTAAAGCCGCAGATCAATATTTATCTTAATAAAGAAAAAATTTCTGCTCTGAACCTTTCTTATGATCAGATCGAGCAGGCCTTCCGCTCCAATCATTTTTCTCTGCCTGCCGGCAGTTTAAAACTGGCTCATAGCGATTTCCTTATTCGTGTGCCGGGGGAATATGATCATGTAGAAAAAATGAAAGAGATGATCTTGAAAAAACAGGACCATCGTTTTGTGCGCATGAAGGACATTGCGGATATTTCCTATGGATTTAAAGAAGAGAAAAGGCTCGTTCATGTCGACGGCAAGCGCGCGCAAATGGTGATGGTGCAGAAACAGTCTGGAGAGAATACGGTTGAACTGGCAAAAAAAGTAAAAGCCAGCATGCAGCAGATAAAAAAAGAGCTTCCGGAAGATATTCAGTTAAATCTTGTTATGGATACGAGCGAATTTATCAATCGTTCGATCAGCAATCTTTCCCAGACCGCTTTTTGGGGGATTTTATTTGTCGGTCTGATCACCTATCTCTTTTTAAAACGGTTTCGCATGTCATTTATTATTGTCTGTACGATCCCAATTGCCTTGATGATGTCCTTTATCCTGATGTTTTTTATGGGATGGTCTTTAAATATCATTACTCTTGCCGGATTAGCCCTAGCTATCGGAATGGTCGTGGACAATGCTATTGTTGTCATGGAAAATATTATTCGTCATGTACAGATGAAAGAAAAAGGAAGCCTGTTGGATTTAGAGAACGCGACCATTGCCGGCGCCAATGAAGTATCCGGAGCGATTACTGCCAGTACGATGACGACAATTGTGATCTTTCTGCCCCTTCTTTTCCTAAGCGGCTTTGTCGGTATTATGTTCAAGGAAATGGGCAGTATGATTACCGTTACCCTCGTTTCTTCTCTGATCTGTGCTTTTATTTTAACGCCTATGCTTTGTTATCATATGGTCTTGAAAAAAAGCAAAGAGAAAGGCACTCATAGAAAGATTTTAAAAAAGA